>JALYSJ010000088.1 GCA_030854855.1 Candidatus Dormiibacterota bacterium | reverse complement strand
CAAGATGGTGCTCGCGCAGGGAATCGAACCCTGAACCTTGGGATTAAGAGTCCCCTGCTCTGCCAGTTGAGCTACGCGAGCACGCTGTGATGAGAACCGAGAGTCGATTCTAAGGAACGCGGGCCATTAACAACCTGGGTTCTTTGCATGCCAGCTCTGCCGTACGGTGCATCACATGCCTACGCGAGTGCCACTTGATGTCGACCTTGAGGACAGACTCATCTATGGACTGACCCCGACACGATTGGCTTATCTCGTCGTCGCCATGGTGTCTGGCTTCGCGATCTGGTCGTCGCCCTGGGCTCCAGCGGTGGTGCGCGCCTTTGCCGCGCTACTGGTCATCGGGCTCGGCGCGGTCGCGTCGTGGGGCCGCTGGAGAGGCAGGGCGGCTGATCTCTGGTTGGTCGATTTTGCGCTCTTCTCCGTCAGGTCCCGTCAGGTGATATGGAACACCTCAAGGCTGCGCTTCCCCAGACGCAAAACGTCGAAGAAGCCATCCCCGACCCGCGCAGCAGAGAATCTCCCAGCAGCAGCGTGATCCCCGACGTAAACCTCGGATTGTTCCGAGTCAGGTCTCGCCCGCCGTCGCTTCTGTGGAAGGAACCTTCCGGCATGAAAGTGATCGCAACGGGATCAATCGGTTTTGCCGGCGCAGCCGAAATCGACCGCACTCGTTGGATCAATTCGTTCCGCCGTTTCCTCGACGGCCTGGACAGCTCCCTGCAGGTTTTGATCGATGTTACGCCAGGTCCTGGCACCGAAACTTCGACTCAGGCAGCGCCGGTCGATTTCGACGACATGCGTGGGTCAGACATCGCATTCGTCGATCACATCGCGCAACTGTCCACGGCGCATCGATTCGAGACGTCCTTCATCACCTCTGAGCTACAAGCGAAGCGGGTTGAGCCCCTGCTGCATGAGATCGGTGTGTCTTTCGACTTGTCCACTCCCAACGCGAAGTGTTTCGGCAAAGAGATGGCGAACCGCTACCAACATTCAGGCGGCCACAGCCGTACGTGGTACGTAGAGCGCCTGCCCGGAACTGAGCTTGAGCCCGGATGGCTATTTCGGCTGCTGCCACCGAGGCTGAACTTGCGCCTCGCATGGCACGTCACCCCATTGCCAGTTACCTGGATCGTGGAATACCTGCAGAGACAGCTGATCAATATGCGCGCCACCCGCATGCTCGACTATGACTCGGGGTCGCCCGATCCGCGCTTGGCCGGCGCATTGCCCAACGCCGAGGACCTCCAGCGCCGGCTCGTGTCGAGTCAGGACAAGGCCTTTCATGTCGCCGTCTACATGACGCTGACAGCAAGAACGATTGACGAGCTGGAGGCGGGCGCGGTCAGGGTTGAGTCGGCAGCTCGCGCAGTTCTTTGCCGTCTCCAGCCCTGCACATTTCGCATGCGCGACGGATACCTGGCCACGCATCCACTCGGCGTCGACCGCCTTCAGCGCAAACGCGTCCTGGATACGAGCGCGCTCGTTACGTTCTTTCCCTGGCTCGAACCCGATCTGCAACAGCCCGACGGACTCGTCATCGGTCGCAACATCGCCACCGGATCTCCGGTGCTCGTCGACCCATTCGATCAGCGCCGCTACGCGAACGCCAACATCGGCGTCTTCGGACATTCCGGGGCCGGTAAGACCTACCTCCTCTCAGCGCTCGTGCTCGGCGCCCTCGGCCGAGGCATTCAGGTGTTCGTCATCGACCCCGAGCATGAGTACGGCGGCATCGCTAAGCAACTTGGTGGTGTCGATGTTGCACTCGCCCTCGGTTCTGGTCACGCGCTCAACGTCCTCGACCTCCGACCATCGGAGGCCCGAGACGAAGCCTGGCTCGGACCAGCCGCAGCCGACGCCGTGGATCTTTGCTCCACCATTTGCGGGGGGCTTGACGAGAAGGAACGCGCCCTCCTCGAAAGCGCGGTGCGCGCCGCCTACGAAGATCGCGACCAACCGGTTCTTCGCGACGTAGCGGACCGTCTCGGCAAACGCTCGCGAGTCGCCACGATCCTTCAGCGCTGGGTTCACGGCAGCCTCGGCCAGATGTTCAGCGCTCCAACCAACATCGATCTGGAAGCCCCGATCGTGACGTTCGGAATGCGCGAGCTCCGCGAGGAAATGGTCGCACCAGTGCATTTCCTTCTTGCTGAGGCTCTGTGGACACGAATCAAACGCAAAGACCGCCGCCGATTGCTCGTCATCGACGAGCTCGGCCTTCTCTTCGAAGACCCCACCATTCGTCGTTTCGTGGTCAGCCTCGCAAGAAGAATCCGCAAGTACGACGGCTCCTTGGTTTTCGCCACCCAGAACCCTGGTGATCTCTTGAGTTCCGATCAAGGAACCGTCGTGGCCACCAACCCCGCCGTCGTCTTCTTCGGGGCGCAGCGCCCAAGCGAGGCGGCCAAGTTGCAAGACACATTCCACCTGAGCGCGCATCAGCGCTCTTACCTCGAGTCGGCCCAGCGGGGCGATTTCTTGCTCTCGGCGGGTCTCGAACGGCTGGCGGTCCGAGTCCAGGCGCCGCCCTGGCAGGAAGATACGATGCGCCGCGCTCGAACAGCGGTTAGATCCCCCGCCTGAGCGGGTAGGCTTAATTGCGATCGTGCGGCGAGTCCTGCATTACCGGCTGGCCAGGCTTCCCGAGCCCCGACTCGAGCGCGTCCACGCTCAGTTCGAGGCCCTCGCGGCAGCACGCACCTGGCGCTGCGACCCACCATGGATTGCGAGCCCGTATTCGGGTGGACTCTTCGAGATGGAGTATTTCCGCCACCTCAAGAACGAAGACAACGAAGTCAGCGCCGCCGGATTCGTGAAGATGGCCGGCGACGAGACCGACGCGCTTATCCTCGCCACCTTTATCAGAGACCTGAGCGCGGAGTACGGGATCAACAGCTCGATGCGCGATCAGGATCATCCGCTCGCCAAGCTGCGGCGCCTCGAGTTTCAGTCCGGCCGCCTGCCCAACGGGCAAGCGCTCGAGGACGTGCTTGCCAAACGGCCCGTCATCAAGAAAGTCGAGGGCGAGAAAATCTTCTTCTATCCACCCACCTTTCGACTTCACTCGCAAGGCCCGCCGAGCCCCGACTGGGCCTACTCGCTGTGCGGCATCCGCGCCTACGCCCCGACGTTGATGGAGGCGGAGCAGGAGGCGCTCAAGATCCTTCGAGGCTTCGGCCACCTTGGCAGCTGAGAGCCCGCCGGCGGTCACAGGATCATTCAACGCGCCGGACGGCACCAAACTCGTCTATCGAGCGTGGCTACAAGAAGGCGCCAAAATCACGTTTGCCGTCGTGCACGGCTTCGGCGAGCATTCAGGCCGCTACGAGCGATTCGCAGCAGGGATGAGCCGCCACGGCATGAGCACCTACGCACTGGACATGCGCGGGCACGGCAACAGTCCGGGGCAAAGGGGTTACGTCGATTCGTGGTCGCAATGGACCGACGACGTCTCGGCCTTCGTCAGGCATGTCGAGACGCTCGGGGATACTGAAGTTGTGCCCCTCGGCCACTCGTTCGGCGGCGCCACCACGCTCAGCACGGCGCTCGCGGGCAAGATGCCCACCAGCAAGCGGTTCATCGTTTCATCTCCTGCTCTCAAGCTGAAGGTTGCCGTGCCAGCCTGGAAGATTACGCTCGGCAACGCCACCTCCAGGCTGATACCAAGGTTTTCGATGGAAACTCCCACACACGGTCCCCACCTGTCACGAATTCCCGAGGTCGCCGAGGCCTACGACAAAGACCCACTGGTGCATGGCAAGATGTCCAGCCGCCTCTACACTGAATGGCGGAAGGCCACAATCGACATCCTCACCAGAGCCGGCCAGATCAAAATCCCCTTCCTCATAATCGCGGGCGCGAACGACGTGCTGATCGATCCGGAAGGCAGCCGCAAGCTGCACGCGCAGGCACCATCAACAAGCGAGCTCAAGATATTTGAGGGCAGATTGCACGAGCCCTTCAACGACATCGGCAGCGAGGAAGTCTTCCAGTTCATCGCAGACTGGCTCAGCAAGAAATGACCCTCGACCCCGGGTCCTGGATCTCCTGGATCATCGTCGGCCTCATCGCCGGTGCCATCGCCGCCCGCGTGGTCGCGGGTCGCGGATTTGGTTGCCTCGCCGACATCGTCGTTGGGGTCGCCGGCGCGCTTATCGGCGGCTTCCTGCTTGGCGCGATCTTCCACGTCACCGGCACTATAGGTTTCTGGGGAAGCATCATCGTGGCGTTCATCGGCGCCGCGGTACTGCTGTCGGTCGTGAAGTTGCTCTCGGGCGGCCGCCTCTAGCTCGCCGCCGCTACCTTCCCTTTCTCAGGCACGGCTTCCTGCTCCAATGGTCGGGCAGACCGGCGCTTGATCAGCAAGGCCGTGAACGCGGTCAGCGCGAGGACTGCGATCGGCAGCACGAGCGTCTGCTTGAGCGCGTCGATGTAGGCGCTGACGAACACCTGGTGCGCGAGCACCGTCAGCTGCTGCGCCACATCTGGTGGCAGTCCCGCTGGGAGCTTTGCCCCGTTCTGACCGGTTCCGATCTGGAAGCCGTTGGCCGCCACGGAGCTGAACGCGCGCACAAACTGGTCGCGGTAAGCCGCCGGCAGCGCGCCCGCGTGACTTACCGCCTGGTCGTGCAATGTGAGTGCGAGCCGGTTTTGCAGCACCGCACCAACTACCGCGCTGCCCACTGCCGCACCCACCTGGCGCGTCGTGTTGAGGACGCCCGAAGCGGCGCCCGCCATTCGCGGCGAGATGTTGCGCATGGCGACGGTGGTCATGGGCGCGAACGTCATCCCCATGCCCGTACCGGCGACGATCGCCGGCAAAAGGAAATTGATCCACGTCGAATCGGGACCCGCTACAAACGTCAACGTTCCGAACCCGATCGCAAAGACGAAGACCCCCGTCATCAGGATGTACTTCCCGCCGATCCGATCCGCCAACCGGCCCGCGAAAGGAGCCACAACCATGGAGGTCAACGACATCGGCGCCAGGGTCAAGCCCGCCGTCAAGGCGGAAAAGTCCCGCACCGACTGCAAGTAGATGACGATGGGCAAGAACAGGCTCATCATTCCAAACGCGACCGCCGCGGCGATCCAGTTGGCGACGGCGAAGTTCCGCTCTTCGAAGAGGGACAGGGGCACCAACGGCTCCTTCTGGTACCGCTCCCAGATCACGAACATCACGAGAAGGACGGCACCAAGTCCGATCACCTCAGGGATGTTGATCACCGAGGAGCCGATCTGACCCCAGTTGAAGCGCTCGCCCTCGATCAGGCCGAAGACAACGCCGAACAATCCGGCCGTCGAGAGGATGATGCCCACGACATCCCAGCCGTGGTGGCGACCGGGCCGCAGGTCCGGGATGAGCGCAAACGTAGCCACCAGCGCGGCGATCCCGATCGGAACGTTGACAAAAAAGATCCACCGCCAGTCGATGTATGTGACGAGCGCGCCCCCCAGAGTCGGTCCGGCGAGAGTCGCCAGGCCGGCGACACCGGCCCAGATTCCGAACGCGGCGCCGCGCCGTTCGGGTGGAAATAAACTCATGAGGATCGCAAGTGTCTGTGGCGTCAGCAGCGCGCCGCCCACTCCCTGCAACACGCGAGCCACGATCAGCTGGTTCGCGTCCTGGGCAAACCCGCACAGCGCCGACGCCACGGTGAAGATGCCGAGCCCGATCGCGAACAGGTTGCGCTGCCCGTACAGGTCACCCAAGCGCCCGGCCGTGATCAGGAGCACGGCGTAGACCAGGATGTAAGAGTTCAGCACCCACAGGATCTGGTCGAGCGTGGTGTTCAGCCCCGCGCTCATGGCCGGGATCGCCACGTTGACGATCGTGGTGTCCAGCATGATCATGAAAAATCCGGTGGTCAGCACCACGAGGACAAGCCATGGGTTAGTACGAGCTTGGACCATAAAGGTTCGCAACCCTATTTGTCGGCGATTGATTCCAAGCCCAGCGGCTTTTCAAACCACGCCACGTCCCAGTAGCGCCCGAACTTGCGGCCCTGCTCGGTGAATACGGCGACACGCTTGAATCCGAACCGCTCGTGCAGAGCGATCGAGGCTGGATTCGGCAAAGTGATCCCGGCATTCGCCCGACGCAGGTCCTCTCCCTCGAGAGCCTTGAACAGCTCCTGGTATAGGCGCGCCCCGGCGCC
>JALYSJ010000051.1 GCA_030854855.1 Candidatus Dormiibacterota bacterium | reverse complement strand
TCCTCCTCGTCGGCGGAGCCGTTTGTTATCGCCTGCACGTCTTTGCGATAACCCTGGTTCACCGCGGCGAGATTCGTGTTCTGCTTACGCAGGTCGGTCACCTGCTGGTTCAGCTTGTGGCCGATGTACGCCTCCTGGGCAAAGGCGACGCCCGCCCAGATGACGCCCACCGCAACCACGGCGATGACGACGGCGTGGCGTAGACCGAGCGCGTTGGTTCGCACGGTGCCGGAGGCGACGATTACTTTGCTGTATCTCATGCTGGGTCGTTGAGTGGAACCGGGCGGGGAGGCGACTATAACAAACGGCCCCTCGATTTAACTTCGTCTAGCGGGTCTGTTCCCAGCGCCGCTCCAGCTCTTTGGCATCCAGATCGCGGAAGGTGACGCCCTCCTCGCGCAGGGCGGCCTCCGCTTTCGAGAAGCGCTTGCGGAACCGCTCGCCGGCAACGCGCAGCGCGTCTTCGGGGTTGACCTTGAGCTGCCGGGCCAGGGAGACCATCGCGAAGAGCAGGTCGCCCATCTCGTCGAATTTCTGCTGCGCGTCGCTCGCGCTGGCAAGCTCCCGGGCTTCTTCGGCCACGGCCTCGGCAGCCTGCTTAGGCGACGTGAAATCAAAGCCCACCCGTGCTGCGCGCTTTTGCAGGCCCAGCGTCCAGGCGAGCGCGGGCAGCGTTTTGGGAACGCGATCGACCACGGATTCGTCTTTACCGGCCTTACGAGCCTCGTGCGCCTTCTGGTGCTCCCAGTTCTTGAGCACATCTTCCGCGTCGGCGACCGATGTTGTGCCGAACACATGAGGATGGCGCGCGACCATCTTGGCCGCGACCCCTTCCGAAACGTCGGCGGCATTGAACCGGCCTTCCTGCGCGGCGATCTCCGCGTGCATCGCCACCTGCAGTAGGAGGTCTCCGAGCTCTTCCTTGATCTTGGCGTCGTCGGCTGAGTCGATCGCTTCCAGCAGCTCGTAGGTCTCTTCGAGCAAGTACGGGCGCAAAGACTCGTGCGTCTGCTCCCGATCCCACGGGCAGCCGCCCGGCGCACGGAGCCGGGCCACAACCTCGAAGATCGCCTGGATTTCAGGCGAATACGGCTTCTCGTTCGATTCAGGCATGTGGCAGTGATTCTGGCATGGCGAGTTCAGGCACCTGGGACGACCGCAACGCCGCGCCCCGCTTCGTACAGCGCAGACATCTCGTCGAGCAGCTGCAGCAGGTCTCCCTGCCAATTTTCTCCTTGCCTCCGCATCTTCAAGCGGTTAGGGGCGACGGCGATCCGGCCGGCCATCCGCCTCGACAGCTCGTCTACGTCGAGGAAGCGCTCCGGGTCGACCCTGATGACGATGTCGTGGCCGTCGGCCACCACCCCGCGAAGGCCGATCCGCTGTCCGCGCAGCTTGACTCGCAGCGAGTAGGCGAGGTTGTCGAGCTGCTTCGGCCCGGGGCCGTAGCGATCATCCAGTGAGCGCAGCACAGCGTCCAGCTCCTGCTCATCCTCCGTGCCGGCCAGCTGGCGGTACGCGCCCAGACGCAGCTTCTCGTCGCGAATGTACGAGCGCGGGATGAAGTGGTCGAGCGGCAGGTCGAGGTTCATCTCAGTGGTCGACAGCACGTCACTGACGGCGGTCTCCTCCGAACCGGACCGCATCTTCGACACGGCGCCCTGGAGCATCTGCAGATACATCTCGAATCCGACGGCTGCAATCGCGCCGTGCTGCTCCGTGCCGAGCAGATTGCCGGCACCGCGGATCTCGAGGTCGCGCAAGGCGATCTTGAAACCCTGGCCGAGCTCGTGCAGGCCAGAGATGACGTCGAGTCGCTTGTCGGCCTGCTCCGTCAACGAACGGCGCGGGTCGTAGAGAAAGTATGCGTAAGCGCGCCGTCCCGACCGCCCGACGCGACCGCGCAGCTGATAGAGCTGGGCGAGGCCGAAACGATCGGCCCGCTCGACGATGATCGTGTTGACGTTTGGAATGTCGAGCCCCGACTCGATGATCGTCGTACACACGAGCACGTCGTAGTTGGCCGATTCGAACTCGACCATCACGTGCGCCAGCTCGTCCTCGCCCATCTGGCCGTGTCCAATCACGACGCGCGCGTCGGGGACCAGCTCGCGGATACGGTCGGCGGCTTTCTTGATGGTGCGAACGCGGTTGTGGACGTAATAGACCTGTCCCCCCCGCTGCAGCTCGCGAGTGATCGCTTCGCGAACCAACGTGTCGTCATCCGCGGTCACGTAGGTCTTGATCGGCTGGCGTTCCTCGGGCGGCGTCTGAATCACGCTCATGTCCCGAATCCCACCTACCGCCATGTGCAGCGTTCGCGGTATCGGGGTCGCGGACAGCGACAGCACGTCCAGCTGCGTCCGCAGCTTCTTCAAGCGTTCCTTCTGCATGACGCCGAATCGATGCTCCTCGTCAATCACGAGCAGGCCGAGCCGCTTGAAGCGGACGTCCCGCTGGAGAAGCCGGTGGGTGCCCACGACGATGTCGACCTGACCGGCCTTGATGCCTTCGATCGTCCGGGCTTGCGTCTCATCGTCGACAAATCGCGAAAGCATCTCGACCACAACAGGGAATTTGCGCAACCGCTCGCTGAAAACATGGAAATGCTGCTGGGTGAGCACGGTGGTCGGGGCAAGAACCGCCACCTGCTTTCCGCTCATCGCCGCCTTGAACGCCGCCCGGAGCGCCAGCTCCGTTTTGCCGAATCCGACGTCGCCGCAAAGGAGCCGGTCCATCGGTTTGTCAGACTCCATGTCAGCCTTGATCTCGGCAAGGGCCGCCACCTGGTCGGGCGTCTCCTCATAAGGAAAGGAAGACTCGAGCTCTTGCTGCCACGCCGTGTCAGGCGCGAAGGCGATGCCGGGCCTCGCCTCTCGGAGAGAGTAGATCTTGAGCAGCTCTTCGGCCACGTCCTGGACCACCTTCTTGGCACGGCCTCGAGCCCGCGTCCAGTCGCCCGTCCCCAGCCGGTGGAGCACAGGTTCCCCCTCTCCTCCGAGGTACTTCTGGACCCGGTCGAGGTTTTCCACGGGCACGAAGAGCCGGTCGCCTTCGGCGTACTCGAGTTCCAGGTACTCGCGGTGAGCGCCCTCCGATTCGATGAGCCGCATTCCTTTGAAGCGGGCGACGCCATGGTCGACGTGCACGACCAGCTCATCGGGAGCGAAGTCGAGGGCGAATTCCCTCGTCAGGTCCTGTTTCCGCGTGCGGCCACTGCGCCCTGGACGTGAAGGCCGCCGCAGGCGGCCGAACAGCTCGGCGTCGGTCGCGAGGTGGAAGCCGATCGCCGGCTGCGAGCATCCGGCAGCGATGTCGATGTCGGCATGCCGCAGCGCCGGCTCGAGCTCCAGGTCAAGGTCGAGGTCAACCTCGGCGACCGAAGCCTTCTCTCTGCTCTCGTTGCCGCTCTCGTCGAGCAAAGCTCTCAGCCGCTCATCCTGTCCCGTGGCGAAGACGACCGTCGCGGAGTTTCCCAGGGCGGCAAGATCGGCAACCGCCCCTGCGCGGCTAACCAGAGGGTCGAGCCCCGTCCAGCCCAGATCCACCGAATCGGCGCTTGCCTCGCCGGCCGTGAGCCTAAGTCGGGACCGCCCGGCGAAATCGTCAAGGCGATCGAGACCCACCATGGGAAGGGCGAAACCTCGCGGCAGCTCGCCCCCGCCCGCTTCTGCCGCGGCGAGCATCTCGGCTTCCGCGATGAGAGACCGCGCCTCCGCCAGCTGCCGTTCCGGATCGAAATCAAGAACTGCCGCGCCGGCGGGAAGATGGTCGAGCAGAGACGGTCGTGAAGGATCGAGATAGGCGGCGTAGTACTCCACTCCGGGGAAGGCGGCGCCTGATGCGAGCTTTGTGAGCTCGTCCTCCCAGTCAGAGCGAACGTCTTCGCGCAGGCTCGACAGGGAGACCGACTCATGAAATCGGGCGACAGCCGCCGGGCCACGATCAGGGCCGAGTAAAAGCTCGCGACCAGTCCGGATCGAGGCCTCGGGAACCGCCATGACGGATCTCTGGTTTTCCGGATCGAACAGACGGAGCGTGTCAATCACGTCGCCAGACCACTCGGCTCGCACCGGCGCGTCGGCGGCCGCGGGAAACACGTCCAGGATTCCGCCGCGCAGCGAAAACTGGCCGCGATCCTCCACCAGCGCCTCTCTCGAATATCCGAGCTCAACCAGACGCATCGCCACCGCGACGGGGTCCGGTCCACGACCGGGCGCGAGCAGCACCGATCCTTCGGCGAGATCGCGGGGGGAAATCGTCTGCCTGGTGATTGCGCGCCGCGAAGAAACAACGATGGAGGGCGCATCGCTCCCAACGGCCAGTGCCGCAAGCGCCTCGAGTCGCTTGTTCACCGCCTCGTCGAACGCAGGCGGGCGGTCGAGGAAGGAGATGCCGATTTCGGCAAACACGCGCACCGACGGATACCCGGCAAGCCACGGTCGCAGCTCATCGGCGAAACGCTCGGGCGCAGACACGAGGATGAGGACCGGCCGGCGAAGCTCCGCACATGCACGGGCCATCGCTCCGGCGACAATCGGCCAGGCGGGGCGGGGCAACCGGCCGACCGAGAGGTCCCTCGATTCAATGGAAGAACCCCTGAGCCAGCGCTCCAGCTCGGGGGCGGCCGCAATCGTTCTCTTCCACAGCGAGCTCATGGCAGCTCCTCGCAGCCGAGCGAACCGGCTCGGTTGAAGCGATCCATCGCGCGCTCGACTCCGGCTTCGAGCGCGAGCTCGAGGGCGCTCGCGACCCCATCGATTACCGTCGGGAGACGCGCCGCCTCGGCCTTGGTGAACCGCCCGAGCACGTGCTGGCGCCCTGAATGAGATCCCTTTCCTGCGGGCTTGCCGATGCCGACCCGAAAACGCACGAAGTCGGCCGTGCCCAGGGAGCTGATCAACGATTTGACTCCGTTGTGTCCAGCGGCGGAGCCTCCGCGCTTGATGCGTATCCGGCAGAGCGGCAGGTCGAGCTCGTCGTAAACAACCCAGACGTTGTGGGGCGGCACGTGAACGTCCCGCAGCGCCTTGGCCACCGCCTCGCCCGAGAGATTCATGAACGTCTGCGGCATCATCAGCCAGACGCCGCGCGCCTCCGAGCGACCCACGAGGGACTGCCAGCGCTTGCGGTCGACACGTGCATCCAATCTCTTTGCGAGCTCGCGCACGCACGCAAAGCCGAGATTGTGGCGCGTGTCGGCATACTCCCCCTCCGGGTTGCCCAGGCCGACGATCAACCGCTCGCCGCCCGCCTCTTCTTTAACTGGGTTCTCTCGACCTGTTTTCTCTTGCACCTGAAGTCCAAATAGACGCAATTAGGCCCGCGGCGAGTGCCGCAGACCATGCGCTAGGGGTGAGTTTACGCGGAGATCAGAGCCGTCCCGTCGCCGGCTGAAGGCCGGACAGCGCCAGCGCCGCGATCGTCAATCGCGTCATCTCTTTGTTTTGCGCTGCCGATGCATGGTCCCAACCCAGAAGGTGGAGGAGCCCATGGACG
>JALYSJ010000007.1 GCA_030854855.1 Candidatus Dormiibacterota bacterium | reverse complement strand
CTGGCCCCAGTCGCCGCCCCGAATCGCGGCATCAACATCGGGCCGTTCGCTCTTGCGTTTGACTTTCTCCATGCGACAGGTTTACTACGCCCGGCATAAAAAGGTCAGCAATATTCCCGGGGCAACTTTGAGCTGAAAACCAGCTCAGGGGCGAAAAACCAGCGAGTAGCCTCGACCTGGCTTGTTCACCAGGTCGACCGGAATGGCGAGGTCGATGAGGATCTTCCTCAAGCGGCGCACGTAGTTGCGCACCTCCTCCGGAAAAAGGGCGGGTTCGGCCCATGCCTGACCCAGGATCTGCGAGGTGGTGAAGAACCGGTGGGGATGATCGAGGAGGAACTGAAGCAGCTGGAACTCTCGCTTGGTCAGCGAAACCTCGTGGCCCTGGTGGCGGACCATGCGGCCGGTGGGATCCAGCCATAACCCCTGGAGGTCCCACAGGCGGCGGTACCAGAGGTCGAGGCGCACCTGATACCCCTCCATCTGGATTTCAATGATCTCGAGGTCAATCGCGGCCGCTTTCCTGGCGAGAGGTTGAAGGCCGGCCATGTCTCGATGGACCCGGGCCAGGATCCCTCGTTTGAACTCGAGGAGGTCGGCATAGATGCTCATCCAGTGCCGAGCGTCCTCCCACCGCTTGGTCGCGAGATTCTCACCTTCGAGTGGTCGCGAGCCCTTCCCGGCTTTGGGCAGGCGCGGTCCCGGCGGCCTCGGTTTAGCCTTCCCCACTTTCCGCAATAGCATCTCAGAACGGTGGTGCATTTGGCAGAGTCAGCCGGACTTGTGTTCCCGCACCCCTCTGGCTTGCAACTTCGACCGATCCGCCGTGCGCTTTTGACGATTTCGTGCGCGATCGCTATGACCCAACCGCCGCCCCAATGCCTGCGCCCGAAGAACGCGAGCCGGAACAGCCAGAACAGGCCTAACACGATGAACAGGAACCAGATGAAGCCGAAGCCCCAGCCGAAGGGGTGCGGGCCGTAACCGTCGTAGTAATACCCTGGCGCCGGGGCAGTACCCGCCGGTAGGTGCGTCGCCAGGCCGTCCGACCATCGACCGACTTGTGAGCGCGCTGTGAAGAAGTCGCGACGTTCTAGTGTCTAGAAGCCGCCGATCTCCATTTCCACAAGCTCGGCCGTCCGACTCCAGATGGTCGCCTGGAGCGCCTCGTCCATGGCCGCTTTCGGCGGATCGATCCGCCTGGTGCCTTTGAAGAACCAGCCCGTTGTCCCGGAGTGGGCGGGGGAGATGGCCAGATCAGCAAGGTCCTGGGCTGCGCGGTCCGCCGAGCCTGATATGAGTCGCGAAAGGATGCGGACCGGTCTCGGGGCATCGCGCATCAGCTCGGACCGGACCGATCCGGGGTGGAATGCGTTGGCCCGCACGTCCCACCGCTTCGCGCGGCGAGCCAGCTCGAATGTGAACATCAGGTCAAGCGCCTTCGTGGCTCCGAACGTATGGAGCGCGTCGAAACTGTCCTTGGAGAAGAGGCGTTCCATGTCGACGCGCGTGCTCGACGGCGCCGTGAGCGTGATCACGCGACCGCCACCGAGCAGGCGGTCGCGCAGCAGGTTGGTCAAGAGGAAAGGTCCGAAATAGTTCGTTGCGAGCATCACCTCGAAACCGTCCGCGGTCTTTTTGTGTCTCGGTGCGAAGACCGCTGCGATGTTGATCAGCGTTTCGACGCGCCCTCCTGCGCGATTGATCTCGCGCGCCGCCAGGCGCACTGATGACATCGAGGACAGATCGACGGGCACGCTCGAGATTCGGTTGTCGTTGGCGCCCAGCCGCTCGACCAGAGCGTTCAGGCGACCAGACGGTCGCGCCATCAGGACCACCCGGGCGCCCCGCCGGGCGAGTACGGCGGCGGTCGCCGATCCAATCGCTCCAGTCGCCCCAGTAACGACCACGGTTGGATGCAGCGCTACCACTTCAGGTAAGCCGGATGTTGGTCTCGCAGCAGAAGGGGCCCAGGTCGGGCGTCCAGTGAAGCGTGTACGGCCGCGCCACATTGCTCACGCGGAAGCAGATGTTGATAGGCCCGAAGGTCGCCCCTTTGCTGAACTCGTGACGAGGCCAGGTGTTGCAGCCGGCTACGTCGGAGACGGGGATTGATGAATGCCGGCTCGCGTCGATCAGCTGCAGGTCTTCGGGGGACGCATGCGTCGCGGAGCTCGAGTTCCGGAACTTGACCTGCATGCTCACGAGGTTCCCCTCCACTTTGACGTCGGAGACCCAGAGCGTGAACCCGTGCAGGTCGACGCAAGGTCCGGGTGAGCAGTTGTCCGGCGTGAGGGTCGAGTTGTTGGACGCCGGCAAGGGGGTGTGCAGCGCCTGGTAAGCCGCGACGCCGACGAAGCCGGCCACGACGAGCAGGATCGCGGCAACGGCGACCACGAGGAGGCGTCGGATCATGGCTCGCGCATCCCGACAACACGATAGGTGACTCGCCCGAAGAGTGGCGCCGAAGGACAGCGTCGAGCCCGATTCTTAAGCTACTGGGACTCCAATACGGGCGCCGTTGGCGTGAACTCTCTCGTCGGTTGGGTGGCTGACAATACGACAGGACAGATTAAGGGCGAACTAAACCTCCGGTTTTTCCCCGACGCCCGAATACAAGACAATTAATGTCATGAGAGATCGCGGTGTCCAGCCTGCTGCTCCGCGGCTTCGTGCTCGGCCTCGCGGTCGCGGCCTCGCCCGGCCCGATCTTCTTTCTCTGCCTTAGACGCACCATCCTGCGGGGCCGGCTTTACGGCCTTCTTTCAGGATTCGGAGTAGCGACCGCTGACGGTATCTACGCCACCATCGCGGCGTTTGGTGTCGCTGCGGTGACGGCAGCCATAGCAGGCGGCCGCCGGCCGCTGGCCGTGATCGGCGGAGTGGCGCTGATCGCGCTTGGCGCGCGCATATTGCTCGATCGCCACGAAACCCCGAGCAAGGCGCCGGCCAACACTCGCGCGGGTCTGGCCTGGGCATATCTGTCGACCCTCGGTTTGACGATCACCAACCCGGCCACGATCATCTCGTTTGCAGCGCTCGCCGCGACCCTGGGGCTGGGCGCCGGCGCCGGACTTGTCAAGCCGGCCGTGCTCGTCGTCGGCGTGCTCGCCGGTTCGGCAACGTGGTGGTGTCTTCTCGCGGTCGGAGCATCATCGCTGCGTGGGCGCCTGACACCGGCCTTGATCCGCGCTATAAGCACGTTCAGCGGACTGGGGATTGCGATCCTTGGAATTCTGGCGATCTACTCTGCTGTTTCATGAACGTGAACGAGCGCTCGCGCACCTACACCTGGGAGGATCCCAACGCGCTGCGTGACGCGGGGGCGACCATGAGCGGGCTCGAGTTCCTCAAGGCCATGTTCGGAGGCAAGCTGCCGCCGCCCCCGATCGCTGCGACCCTGGATTTCACAGGCGCGGAGGCCGAGGAGGGCACAGCCGTCTTCTTCGGTGAGCCGGCGGAGTTCAACTACAACCCGATCGGCGTTGTGCATGGCGGCTACGCCATGACGCTCCTCGATTCGGCGATGGGCGGCGCCGTCCACAGCACGCTCGCCCAGGGTGTGGGCTACACCTCGCTCGAGACGAGCGTCAACTTCGTCCGGCAGATCACAAAGGAAACCGGCCGCGTCCGCTGCGAGGCCACGATCCTGCATAGGGGTGGACGGATTGCCACTGCCGAAGGGAAGCTCGTCGCCGAAAAGTCGGGCAAGCTGCTGGCGCACGGCACCTCGACCTGCCTGATCTTCCGGCCGTGATCGTCAACAGCTTCAAGTTCCTGCCGCGGACCTTTCGCCCGTTCTACGAAGGGCGCGGTGCGTTTCCAGGCGAGGAACAACCAGTGTGGGCGCCGTTCGGGAAGCGTCTGGCCGAATCGCGCATCGCGCTTCTCACTTCGGCGGGAATGTACTCAAAGCAGTCGCAGCCTTCGTTTGATCTCGAGCGCGAGGAGAGGCATCCTGAATGGGGCGACCCTGGATGGCGTGCCATCCCCGCGTCCGCCGCCGCCGCTGACATCGCCGTCGCACACCTACATATAAATGACGATGACCTGCTGGCCGACCCCGAGATCGCGCTCCCGATGCGGTTGCTCGGGAAACTGGCGGGCGAAGGTGTGATCGGCGGCACCACGGCGGATCACCTGTCGGTGATGGGTTACCAGGAGAGGAGCCTGAATGACTGGAGGCACACGACGGCGCCGGAGCTGATCGCGCACCTGCGTGACCAGGGTGCCGACGGCCTGATCCTCGCTCCGGCTTGACCCGACTGCTGCTCGAACGTGCCCGTGCTGGCACGGTGGATCGAAGCGGCGGGAATCCCCACCGTCACCGTGACGATGATGCCTTCGGTCGCGGAGGATCGCATGGCACCGCGGATCGTCGGCGTCGAGTTTCCTTTCGGCCACGCCTTCGGGATGCCCAACGACAGCGCGATGCAGCGGCTCACGCTGGAGCTGGCGCTGCGCGTTCTGGCGGGGGCTGCCAGGTTCGGCACCCGGGTCGACCTGGACATCCCGTGGCCGGTTCCGATCCGCGAGGCCTACCGGACGTGGCAGCCGAAAGTGCCGAGCCCGATCGTCAAGAAAATCCTGGAGGCGCAGCG
>JALYSJ010000115.1 GCA_030854855.1 Candidatus Dormiibacterota bacterium | reverse complement strand
AAGACGATCGCCAGAACCTTCACCCGACCAGCTCAAGGAATGCATCTTCCAGGTCCCGGTGCGCACCTCTGACCTCTGAAGTGGTGCCGGTCGCGACCACGCTGCCTTCGTGGAGGATTGTGACCCGATCGCACAGCCGCTCCGCGTCGTGCATGACGTGCGTCGAGAAAATCACGCACCTCCCGCGTTCACGCGATTCGACCATGAACTCCCGGATCTCCCTCGAGGCAAGGACATCAAGGTTTGATGTGGGCTCGTCGAACATCAGCACCTCCGGGTCGTGGACGATGGCGCGGGCGATCGCCACCTTCTGCTTCTGGCCGGAGGAGAGGCTGTCCGCGCGCTGATTCGCGAACGACACCATGCCCAAACGATCGAGCACCGCGTCAACCCTACGGTTCACTTCTCCTTTGGGCACGCCACTGAGCTCGGCGAAGTAAGTGATGTTCTCGCGCGCCGAAAGGCGCGCGTAGACGCCGATGTCGGCGGTGACGACTCCGACCCTGCGGCGCACCTCTTCGGGTGCCGACCGCGTGTCGAAGCCCAGAACCTTCACAGACCCTACGTCGGGCGCCAGCAGGGTGCAGATCACCCTAAGTGTGGTGGTCTTGCCCGCGCCGTTGGGACCGAGAAGGCCGAGAATCTCGCCGGAGCTGGCTTCCAACGAGATCCCGCGCAGCACTCTGTTCTTGCCGAGCGTCTTCTCCAGGCGATCAACCGTGACCGCCGCCGAGCTCACTTGGTTTTGGTGCTTCGAGCCTTCGTCACTTTCGGCTTGATGGCCGGCTTGGCCTTCGCTGCGACGGTGCGCTTGGCGGCTGGTGTTTTGGCAGCAGGTGTCGGTTTGGCCGGCTTCGGTGCAGCCGTGTCGGCCTTGACAGAGGCCGCCTCGCTTGCGGGCGTTTCGGCGCTTGCGACGCCCATCGTGCTGGACAATGTTCGATGACACGTCTCACACGTCACCACGGTGCGGACGAATGTCCCGAGCTGGTGCTCCTCGCGACGGAGGTTGCGTACGCGGTCGCAGAAAGAGCAGTAGGCCACCTCGGTCGTGACGTTGACGTGCCCCGGTCTCTTGTTCATGTCTGACTAAGGTAAACTTTCGCGAGCACCGGGAATTCCTTTAAGTCTGGTCCTGCGAGACCAGGAAGGAGGTTTTTTGATGGCGATCGGCAGCCGCTTGCGGCACGTAATCGAGAGCCAGCAGTTCTCGCGAACGCTGCTCGAGGACCTCTTCGCCCGCGCAGACGAGATCAAGCGCGAGCCCCACCGCTTCATGGGACGCCTCAACGGCCAGGTGATGGCCGCCCTCTTTTACGAGCCCTCGACAAGGACCCGCCTGTCATTCGAGGCGGCCATGATGCGGCTCGGCGGCCAGACGATGGGCACGGACAACGCGCGTGAATTCTCGTCCGCCGCCAAAGGCGAGACGATCGAGGACACCATCCGGATCGTCAGCGGCTACGCCGACGTGATCGTGCTGCGACACAACGAGGAGGGGGCGGCGAGGAGAGCGGCCTCGGTCAGCTCAGTGCCGATCATCAACGCGGGCGATGGGCCCGGACAGCACCCGACGCAGGCACTGCTCGACCTCTACACGATCAAGGACGAGCTCAACCGGATCGACGGCATCAAGGTGGCCATGGTCGGCGACCTCGCGAACGGCCGCACTGTGCGCTCTCTCACCTATCTTCTGAGCAAGTTCAAAGACATCAAGTTGTCGTTCGTCGCACCGCCCACGGTTGCCATGGGGGCCGACCTCAAAGCCCACCTCGACGAACGCCAGATTCCATGGATCGAAACCGAGGAGTTGGAGCTCGTGCTGCCGGAGGTTGACGTCGTATACATGACCCGCATACAGAAGGAGCGGTTCTCCGATCCCGCCGCCTACGAAGCGGTCAAAGGTGTTTATCGCATCGACAAGAGCTCGCTTGACCTGATGCGCAAATACGCGATAGTGATGCACCCGCTGCCGCGGGTCGACGAGATCGCGCCCGAGGTTGACGCCGACCCCCGCGCCGCCTATTTCCGCCAGGCCCGAAATGGCCTGCATGTGCGCATGGCCCTGCTCGACCGCTTGCTAGCATGACCGCCTCGCCGAGACCGCCGGATCTTCGGGGCCGACGCGGCCCATCTGCAGCGTCGCCTCCTGCGCTTCTCGCTCACGCATCAACGGATGCGCTTGCTGCGGTGCTCGTCGTCTCCTCCCGTCTGGGCCACCTCGACCCCGAATCTCTCGCCGTCCCCGGCGAGTCGGTCATGCAATGAGCGTCACCCAGGGGCGCCTCAAAGCGACGGTGATGGACGCCGATCAGATCCGCCGGTCCCTGTCACGCATTGCCCACGAGATCGTGGAGCGGAATCGCGGCATCCAGGACCTTGTCCTCGTCGGCATACCGGCCAAGGGCGATCATCTTGCGGTCCGCCTGGCCGCCAAGTTGAAGGAGCTCGAGGGCGCGCCCGTCGCGGTTGGTTCGCTTGACATCAGCCAGCATCGCGATGATCGCCATCTGCGCCAGCCGGCTCACATCGCGACCTCGAACATGCCCGATGTCAACGGCAAGGTCGTGATTCTCGTCGACGACGTCATCCATCACGGCCGCACCGCGCGCGCGGCGATGGATGCGCTGATGGACTTTGGGCGACCGCAGGCGATCCAGCTGGCGGTGCTGGTCGATCGTGGCCACCGCGAGCTGCCCATCCGCCCGGACTACGTCGGCAAAAACGTCCCCACGTCGGATGCCGAGAGGATCGACGTGCTGATCGCGGAAGAGGACGGCATCGACCAGGCGGTGATCATTGCCGGCTAGAAAGCATTTCGCGGCGCTCGTGCTCGAGGACGGCCGGGCGTTTGTCGGCGAGGCCCTGGGGGCCGAAGTCATCGGTGAAGGAGAGGTCGTCTTCAACACTGCGATGACGGGTTACCAGGAGGTGCTCACCGACCCGTCGTATGCGGGCCAGATGGTGTGTATGACGTATCCCCTGCAGGGCAACTACGGAGTGCGCGACGCCGATGCTGAATCGTCGAGGCCATGGGCTCGAGCGCTGATCGTGCGGTGGGCGTGTCCGGTTCCGAGCCACCACTCGAGTGAGGCCTCGCTCGACGAATACCTGAGGCGTTGGAACGTGCCTGCGATCACCGAGATCGACACGCGCGCGCTGACCCGCCACCTGCGCACTCATGGGGCGCTGCGTGCAGTCTTGACGCACGAATCAACGTCCCCGAGCGCGACCCGCCTGGCCGAGCTGGCCGAGGCGGCGCGCCGTGTGACGCCGCTGTCGGAGCAAGACCTGGTGGCTCAGGCATCGCGGACCTCGACCGAAGAATGGCTCGAGGCGCTGCCACCGGAGCTGCGACGCGCCCAGCACGCCGACGGCGCCGGCCTCTCGATCGCCGTGGTCGACTACGGGGTCAAGAACAACATCCTCCGCTCCCTTCGCGAGCGAGGCTGCCGCGTGGTCGTGCTGCCGCACACGGCGAGCTGGGCGGCCGTGGAGGCCACTGGCGCCGACGGTTTGGTGCTCACCAACGGGCCCGGCGATCCCGCGGTGCTGGACGGACCCGTAGAGCTGGCGCGCCAGGCCGTGGGCCGCATCCCCATCTTTGGCATCTGCCTCGGCCATCAAATCATCGCTCGCGCCGCCGGCGCAACCACGTCGCGCCTCCCGTTCGGCCACCATGGCGCCAACCATCCGGTCAAAGACCTGGAGACGGGACAGGTGCACATCACGAGCCAGAACCACGAGTTCCAGGTGGACGCGGCCTCCATCCCAGCCGGTGACTTTTTCGTCTCGCAGCGCAACCTGAACGATGGGTCGGTGGAAGGCCTCAGTCATCGGAGCTTGCCTGTGTTCACCGTTCAATATCACCCCGAGGGCTGCCCTGGGCCGCAAGACAACCAGCACCTTTACGACCGGTTCGTCGAGATGGTGCGCGAACGCCGGCCTGTGCTAAAGCCTGTGGGTGGAGCGACCCAACCTCCCAAGCCCCGAAAGGTTCTGATCCTGGGTTCCGGGCCGATCGTGATCGGCCAGGCGGCCGAGTTCGACTACGCCGGGACGCAGGCGTGCAAAGCGCTGCGGGAGGAAGGAATCACCACGGTGCTGGTGAACTCCAACCCGGCCACGATCATGACCGACGAGGACGTGGCCGACCGCGTCTACCTCGAACCGCTGACGGTTGACGCGCTGGAGCGGGTCATCGCACGTGAGCGTCCCGACGCACTGCTGCCGACGCTCGGTGGGCAAACGGGATTAAACCTCGCGACTGAGCTTGCCGCCGCCGGGGTTCTCGATCGCTATCACGTCCGGCTCCTGGGCGCCGGCATCGAAACCATTCGCAAGGCCGAAGATCGCCAGGCCTTCAAGGACATGCTGCAGCAGATCGGTGAACCGGTCCCGGTCTCTAGGGTTTGCGAGTCCGTCGAGGACGTACGCGAATTCGCAACGCAAGCCGGCCTTCCGCTGGTCATCCGGCCTGCGTACACGCTCGGCGGAACGGGCGGCGGCTTTGTCACCAATGAGGCGGAGCTGGAGCGCGTCGCGATCGGCGGGCTCAACGCTTCCCCGATCCATCAGGTGCTCATCGAGCGCTCGCTCTGGGGATGGAAGGAGATCGAGTACGAGGTCATGCGTGATGCGGCCGACACCTGCATCACCGTCTGCAATATGGAGAACCTGGATCCGATGGGCGTACATACCGGTGACTCGATAGTGGTGGCGCCGGCCCAGACGCTGTCCGACCGCGATCACCAGATGCTCCGTTCGTCAGCGATCCGAATCATTCGCGCCCTCGGCATCGAGGGCGGGTGCAACGTGCAGTTCGCCCTGGACCCGAAGAGCTCGAGCTACTTCGTGATCGAGGTCAATCCTCGCGTCAGCAGGTCATCCGCGCTGGCTTCGAAAGCAACCGGCTATCCGATCGCTCGGGTGGCGGCGAAGGTCGCGGTGGGAAGGCGCCTCGAAGAGATTCGCAACGAGGTCACAGGCCGCACGTTCGCCGCGTTCGAGCCGGCACTGGACTACTGCGTGGTCAAGATCCCGCGCTGGCCCTTCGACAAGTTCCCCGCGGGTGACCGTCGGCTGGGCACGCAGATGGCCTCCACTGGCGAGGTCATGGCGATCGAGCGGACATTTGAGGGCGCTCTGACCAAGGCAATGCGCTCCCTGGAGCAGAAGCCGCCGGCCACGTGGGAGCTGGGCCCGGAAATGATCGATCAGCCCAACGACCGCAGGCTCTTCGCGCTGTTCAACGCTCTCAGAAATGGCGCCGAACCGGAGTCTCTCGCACAGCGCAGCGGAATCGATCGCTGGTTCATCGATCGAATGGCGAACATCACACGCTTGGAGGTGGAGGGCGATCTACGCGAGCTGCGGCGTGCCGGCTTCTCCGACGCGATGATCGGCGCGCTGCGCGGCGAGACAGTGGCGAGTGGAAAACCCACTTACAAGCTGGTGGACACCTGCGCGGCCGAGTTCGAGGCGGCGACCCCGTACTACTACTCCTGCTGGGAGGACGAGAACGAGAGCTCGGCCATCGACGCCCGCAGCGCTCTTGTCGTCGGCTCGGGACCCATTCGCATCGGCCAGGGCATCGAGTTTGACTATTGCTCCGTCCACGCCTCGTGGGCTTTGCGAGAAGCCGGGGTCCGCGCGGTTTTGGTCAACTCAAACCCGGAGACGGTGTCGACGGACTTCGACACCTCGGATCGTCTGTACTTCGATCCGCTCGATCTCGATGGCGCGCTGCACGTGGCTGAGGTTGAGCACGTGGACGGCGCGCTGGTGCAGTTCGGGGGCCAGACCGCGATCAACCTGGCCGAGCCACTCAACCAGCGCGGAGTGGGGATCATGGGCTCGAGCGTCGAGGCGATTGACCTCGCCGAAGACCGGCGCGCCTTTGCCAAGGCACTCGACGCGATAGGAATTCCGCAGCCGGTGGGCGGCACCACCACGACGGTGGAGGAGGCTGTCGCGATCGCCGAGCGCGCGGGATACCCCGTGCTCGTCCGGCCCTCCTACGTCCTCGGTGGCAGGGCGATGGAGATCGTCCGCAACCGCGAGGAGCTGCGTCGCTACATGTTCTGGGCGATCGGCGCCATGCCGAGAGGCACGGTACTGGTCGACAAATACCTTCAGGGCATCGAGGTCGAGGTCGACGCCATCTCCGACGGCGACACCGTCGTGATCCCAGGCGTCATGCAGCACGTCGAGCGTGCCGGCGTTCACTCTGGTGATTCGTACGCCGTGTACCCGGCCCAAAGCCTGGAGGCGACAGAGCTCGACCATGTGATCGACTACACGGTGAAGATCGCGCGCCACCTGCGCCTGCGCGGCCTCGTCAACGTCCAGTACGTCGTCCACCGGGGCCACGTGTACGTGCTCGAGGTCAACCCTCGTGCCTCCCGCACGGTCCCCTTCCTTTCCAAGGTCACTGGAGTGCCGATGGTCAAGCTCGCGACGCGGGTGATGCTAGGCGACAAGTTGGCGGACATGGGCTGGAAGACAGGGCTCATACCTTCGCGCGACCTGGTCGCCGTCAAGGCCCCCGTGTTCTCCATGAACAAATTGCCCGCGGTCGATACGTACCTCGGTCCAGAGATGAAGTCGACGGGCGAGGCGATAGGCATCGCGAGCACGCTGAACGAAGCTCTTCGCAAAGCCTTTGCCGCCTCCGGCATGCCGATCGCGCGGGGTGGCACCGCGCTGCTCACCATCGCCGACATCGACAAACCCGAGCTCTTTCCTATCGTCTCCCGCCTGGTCCAGCTGGGGTGGTCACTGGTGGCGACTGAAGGCACGGCGAAGGCGCTGCGCCAGGCCGGTTTCTCTCCCCGAGTGGTGGCGAAGATCGGCGAGCAATCCCCCACGGTGGTCGACGTGATCACCCAGGGTCAAGTCGACCTCGTCATCAACACGATGTCGAACATTTACGCCGAGCCGGACGAAGTGGGCGGCCCGGTCTTCAAGGATGGCTTTGAGATCCGTCGAGCGGCCGTCGAGCGTCGGATACCGTGCCTGACATCTCTCGACACGGCCACCGCGCTGCTCGAATCCGCGGTGGCGGCTTCACGCGAGATGGAAGTTCGCACGATCGACGAGTGGAGACAAGGTGTTCCTGCTTGATGCTGTGATCACCGGCCGGCGCACGGTGGCGCGCGACATGTTCGTCATCGCGATGCGGGCACCGGAGATTGCAGCCTCCGTTCGCGCCGGCCAGTTTATCAACCTGGGGTGGTCCGATGGCCCGCTGCTGCGCAGGCCGTTCTCCGTCTATAAGGTGGACGGAGATCGCATTGAGGTGGTCCTGAAGGCAGTCGGAGAAGGCACCGGCCGGCTGTTGTCGCTCGCTGCCGGCGACAGTCTGAGCTGCCTCGGCCCGCTTGGACATGGCTTTGGAATGGAGGCCGGCTCGCGCAGTGTCGTTCTGATCAGCGGGGGCCTCGGAGTGGCGCCGATGCCGCTCGCCGCCACGGAGGCCAAGGCGCTTGGCATGCGCGTGATATGGGTTCACGGAGCAAGGAGCAGCGACGAGCTGTGCTCGGAATCCGCGGGAGACGAGGTGATCTGGGCGACCGACGACGGCTCGAAAGGATTCGCGGGGACTGCGGTCGCTGCCGCTCCCAACGGTGATCTCGTCCTAGCATGCGGGCCTAATCGCATGCTGGCCGCGCTCGCGGATCGCCGACCGGACGCGCTGGTCGCGGTCGAGACCTACATGGGTTGCGGCACCGGCGTGTGCCTGGGCTGCGCCGTCCCGCTCCGGCGTGGCGGTTATGACCGAGCGTGCAAGGAGGGACCGGTCTACCGCGCGGGCGACATCGACTGGGCGTCGTTGCCCTCCCACCTGTCGTACGCAGTAACGGGATGAGTGACGCTCGCACCTCGAGCCTCGACCTCTCGGTAGAAGTCGGCGCGATCAAGCTGCGGGGGCCAGTCCTGGCCGCCTCCGGCACATTCGGGTACGGGACCGAGGTGCCGTTGCTCGAGCGTCGTGCGCTCGGCGGCATGGTCTCGAAAGGGATTTTTCTGAGGCCGCGCGCGGGTACCGCTCCGCCGCGCATTGCCGAAACGCCAAGCGGCATGCTCAACGCCATTGGGCTTCAGGGGCCTGGAGTCGAAACGATCATCCGCGACTACGCGCCCGAGTGGGTGGAGTGGGACTTTCCCGTGTTCGTCAACATCAACGGCGAATCGGTCGCGGAATATGGCGAGCTCGCCGCGCGGCTGGATGGTGTGCCTGGGATCGCCGGGCTCGAGATCAACATCTCGTGCCCCAACGTCGAACAGGGCGGCTTCTACTTCGGCAACGACCCGCGCGCCGCGGCGGCGGTCACGGAAGCCGTCCGCAAACGGACCAAGCTTCCTGTTTGGGTGAAGCTCACACCCATGGTCAGCGACATAGGCGTCATCGCGCGCGCCGTCGAGGCCGCGGGCGCCGACGCGCTTTGCGCGATCAACACCTTCGTCGGGATGTCAATCGACCTGAACGCGTACAAGCCCCGGTTGAGCTTTCGGACGGGAGGGCTGTCAGGCCCGGCCATCCGTCCTCTCGCTGTGCATCTGGCGCACCAGGCGGCGAGGGCGGTGAGGATTCCAGTGATCGGCATTGGCGGAATCATGCGGACGGAGGATGCACTCGAGTTCCTCGTCGCGGGCTGCACCGCCGTCCAGGTCGGCACCGCGACGTTCGTCAACCCGCGCGCGATCGCCGAGGTCCATGACGGGATCGCCGCATTCTTGCGAGCTAAAGGCTTCAGTTCTCTTGCGGAGCTGCCGCGCTACCTTCCCCGTGACTAGCGTCCTGAAAGACTTCAGGGTTGAAGAGGCGTATCCCGAGCACGACGGCACCTGCGATGACCGCGCCGATCGCCATCGCTTTGGGCGCGCCGAGCCACTCGGCGAGTAGCCCTGCCTGCACGGCGCCCGCCGGGCCGACACCCATAAGCGCTTGCGCGTACAGCGACATCACGCGGCCGCGCAGGTGATTGGGCGTCATGAGCTGGATCCGGTTGTTGGCCGCCGCGATGAACGAGATCTGGCAGTAACCGGCGACGAACAGCGCGGCCATCGAAAGCACGAAGACCCGAGAGATCGAAAACTCCACCAGGGCCCCCACCCAAATGACGGCCATCCACAGCTGCCGTTTCGGATCAGCCCCGAACGCGGGAAAGAACGCCAGAGTCAAGGCGCCGACGAGAGCACCGAGTCCCATCGAGGCCAGAAGAAAACCGAAGCCCTTGGCTCCCACGTGCAGGACCTCATCGGCGAACAGAGGTATGAGCGTCAGGCGATTCATGGCAAACAGCGAGAACACTGCGACTGCGATGAGCAGCATCCCAACCACTCTCTGGTGCCTTGCGTAGGACACCCCCTCAGCAAGCCGCGTCATGAAAGACAGGCCCTGACGGTGTGGCTCCGCGCTTGGCAGGTTCCGCATGAGCCTTAGCGCAACGATCGCAGCCAGGTAGCTCAGCGAGTTGAAGAGAAAGCAGGCAGGCACGCCGACCGCCGCGATGATCAGGCCCGCGAGCGAGGGACCGATCACAGCCGCGGCGTTGAACACGGACGAGTTCAGCGCGATTGCGTTCATCAGGTCCTGCCGGCCGGCCATCTCGATCACGAAGGCCTGGCGTGCAGGCACGTCAAATACGTTGATGGTGCCGGTGGCGAACGCGGCGACGACGACCATCCAGTACTCAGCGCGTCCGTTCGTGCTGAGCGCGAAGAGCACGAACGACGGCACCATGAAAGATGCTTGCGTGGCCAGCAGCACGGTTCGCTTGCGGTAGCGATCGGCGACCAAACCGCCAATTGGTCCTGCGACCAGGATCGGAAGGAACTGAGCCGCCAGGACAATCCCGACGAGCAGCGGGCTGTGCGTCAGCTGCAGCGCCAGCCATGGCATGGCGACGCTCTGCATCCAGGTCCCGATCGTGGAGATGATCTGGCCGGTA
Organism: Candidatus Dormiibacterota bacterium; assembly: GCA_030854855.1. Lineage (GTDB taxonomy): Bacteria > Chloroflexota > Dormibacteria > Dormibacterales > Dormibacteraceae > Palsa-870. The sequence goes on along the minus strand of JALYSJ010000115.1, from coordinate 10,792 downwards.
AGAAAGAACCGGTAATTCTTGTGCCGCAGCGCGCCGAGCATTGGTCGAGTTGCGATTTCCGGCACTCGTGGGATCATCGCAGGGTGACGAAGATGAGCGAGGCAGTTGACATCAAGGCCCCGGCAGCCCGCGTTTGGGCGGTCGTCCAGGAGGATGTCGAGCATGCACCTAGGTGGTCGTCGAACCTGGCCAAGGTCGAAAAGCTCGACGACGGACCTCCTGGCAAAGGCACGCGATACCGCTACCACCTGGAGCTGCCGGGCGGGTTGCAGGAGACGATCGAGGTGGAGCAGACCACGTGGCTCAAACCGAGGCGGTGCGCCGGCAAATTCACGCGCGGTCCTTTGAAGGGCACATGGTCGTACAGCTATACGGAGAAGAAGGACGGCACCACCCATGCGGTTTATGAGATGGAATACGAGCTCGGCGGGCTCCTTCGCTTCGCGGGGGGGCTGCTGAAAGGCCAGTACGCGGAGGGCATTCGAAAGAACATGGACGCGTTGAAGAAGTACGTGGAGTCAGGCAAGGGACCCAAAGTCAAGGCAGGGGACTGATTTGCTCGCCTATGTCTTTTTTCACAGTTCTGGGCCCAGTGTCGAAACTGGAACTTATGAAGCCGCTCTGCGACGATTCCATGCTGCACTCGCCGCAGAGCCAACACCGGGCTTCATCAGCTCGACCACCTACCGCATTGGCGACTCCTACGCGGACTGGTATCTGGTGGAGAATTCGGGGGCTCTGGATCCGCTCAATGACGCGGCCGTAAAAGGCGCGAGGTCCTCTCCTCACGACGCGGTGGCGCATATGTCTGCCGACTTCGCGGGCAAACTCCTGGCCTTGCGGTCGGGCCGGGCCGCGACCGAGCCCGGTTTTGAGATCCGTCTTTCCAAGCCGGCGGGCATCGCCTACGGAGAGTTCTACGAGCGTCTCCAACCGTGGACTGATCGAGCCGAGGTCAGCTTGTGGCGGCGGATGATGGTCCTTGGGCCGGCGCCGGAATTCTGCCTCGTCGCTCCGACGGAGCATGAGCTCCCGAGCGAGATGAGCCCCGAGGCGCTGCGCCGAGAACCGATTTGAGAGGCGCGCCTAAGGTCGGCGGAAGGGTAGGAGTTCGAGCTGTTCGAAACGATCCTGGACGGCGGTCCGCAGCTCATTCGAAAGGGCTTTCAAGCGCTCCTGAGAGCTCTCCTCGATGCTCAGGCCGCGCACCTTTCGGAGCACAGATTGCAGCGCGTACAGCCCGACCGGCTCGTTGCTCGTGATTCGAGCCGCAGCGGCGCGCAGCTCGCGCGACAGGTCGTCGTGTCCGTGAGTCCGCAGCCAGTTGGACAGCCTGGCCGAAGCCACAAGCACTCGTTGGGTCTTCGGGTTCAAGCCCGGCGGCACCACTTCGCGCTGCCGGCTCTGGAACACTGACGGGACTCTGGCGGGACGGTTCATGGAACGAGCGCGCTTGACCAGGCCCGACAGATTTGGGCCGATCATGACGAGGATCCCCGTCAGAAGCAGGAGGCCGACGCTGATTCCGACGATGACCTCCAGCATCTTGCCTAGGGTACGCTTTGACGGCCTCGATGTCGTCATCCGGCATCCAGGGGCATGGAGGAGCTGAAGCGAGCAAATCAACGCCGGTCGCGGTCATCACGGGAGCCTCATCGGGAATAGGCGCCGCCACCGCGGTGGCGCTTGGGCGGCTTGGCTTTCAGATTGTCGTCGGCGCTCGGCGGATAGATCGCCTGAAGCGCGTGGCGGGCGAGGAAGGCATCGCGATGGCCCTCGACGTCACCGACCAGAAGAGCATCAACGCCTTCGTGCGCGAGGTTGCCAAGAAATTCGGCCGCATCGACGTCCTCATCAACAATGCGGGCGGCGCGCTGGGCCTCGCGCCTATCGACACAGCGGTGGACGAGGACTGGATCGGCATGTGGAAGGTCAACGTGCTGGGCCTGATGTGGATGACGCGTGCGTGTCTTCCGCTGCTGCGCAAGGCAAAGCATGGGCATGTCGTCAACATCGGCTCGATCGCCGGCTTTGAGACCTACAAAGGCGGCGCGGGTTACACCGCGGCCAAGCATGCGGTACGGGCGATCACCCGGACGCTGCGTCTCGAGTTGAACGGGGAGCAGATCCGCGTCACCGAGATTGCTCCTGGACTGGTCGAAACCGAATTCAGCATCGTGCGGTTCCATGGCGACCGTAAAGCGGCGAAGGCGGTATACGAGGGGTTGAAGCCGCTGTCAGCCGAAGACGTGGCGGACTGTGTCGTCTTCGCCGTCACGCGCCCTCCCCACGTGGACATCGACGAAATCGTGGTACGCCCGGTGGCCCAGGCGACGACGTGGATGGTCGCCCGGAAGCCTAAGACCTAGCGCACGGGCGTCGGGTAGTCGTCACTCGTAGTAGTTGCTTCCGAGCTGAATCCAGCCTGGGATGGGGCAGCCGCTCGACGTATGCGAGTGCGTGCAGTGCACCCCGATCTTCGGTCCAGGGTCGATGTAGAGCTTGCCGTGGACCACCAGATGGTCTCCCGTGTGCACGGGTACGTAGGCCGCGAGGCTGATGTTGTGGTCGATCTCGAGCACCTCGCCGGTGGTCGCCTTGACCACGAAACGTTCGTGCGAGCCTGACTTCACGGGATCGCTTACGACCGTCGCGTCGAACGTCACCTCCGCGCCGTTGGCATTGTTGACGACATCCTGGTGAAGCGTCTGGTCGTCCGCCGCATCGCGTCCATTGGCGCAAGTGGTCAGCGAGAGTGCGATTACCGCGGCAGCCAGGATCCGCCTTAGAGGCGCGGCCGGAAAAGCCCTCAACGGATCTTCGGCGCCCATGCGGCCCATCTCCGGGCTCAGCTCCTGCGCTGCTCGCTCACGAGTGGTCAGACGCGCTCGCTCCGCTGCTCGTCGCATTCCGCTGGGGTCGCCTTGGCGAAGCCACGGGAGGGACCCCTGGATCGCCGAATCTCTCGCCGAGGGTTTCCGTCCGCGCCTCATATCCCCAGAGCCTGCTCCAGCGTGATGCGCCCTTCGTAAAGAGCCTTGCCGAGGATGACCGCCTGCGCTCCAGCCGCGGCCACGCGCCCGATGTCATCCACTGAGGAAATCCCGCCCGAGTACTGCACTGGGAGATCGGTCATCGACAGCACCCTGGCCAGGGTGTTGAGGTCCGGCCCCGAGAGCGTGCCGTCCTTGTCGACGGACGTCACGATCACGCCGGCCAGGGGCAGCCGGTCCCACTGGCCAAGCAGAGATCCGATCATCACCGGCTCGGTCTGGGTCCATCCACTCACGGCTGGTTTGTCGTCGCGCAGATCGAGGGCGGTCAGCACTCTTCCAGGATGAAGCTGTGCGCATCGTTCCAGGAGACGCGGGTCGCGCACCGCCGCGGTGCCCATCACCACAGCCTGCGCGCCGTTGCCAAGCCAGGCACGGACCGCCTCCAAAGTCCGGATCCCGCCCGCCACCTGAACCTTGAGTCCGTTCCGTCGCAGGATCGATTCGATGACGGTCTTGTTGTTGGCCGTGCCTCGCGCGGCGTCGAGATCCACGATGTGCAAGTGCTCAGCTCCGGCGTCCACAAACTCGGTCACCACTTCGTTGGGATCCTCGGCATACACCGTAGGGCGCTCGTAGTTGCCTTGAACCAGGCGAACACAGCGTCCGCCGAGGATGTCGATGGCAGGAATGACCAGCACCGGGGCTTCCTCGTTCCTGGCTGAGGGCTACCGGTAGTTCGTGAACTGCAGGGGAACCGGGATGTCTTCTGCTTCGCGCAACGCCTTGATCACCAGCTGAAGAGAATCTTTGTCTTTGCCGACCACCCGCAGCTGGTCGCCCTGAATGCGCACCTGAACTTTGGGAGTCACGCTCTGGATCCGCTTCCTGAGGTCTCGTGCGATGTCGTCGGTGATGCCGGCGTTGAGCTGTACCTCGATCTGGCCTCGACCCTTGCCGATGGTTTTGGGGTCGCCGGCCTTGAAAAGCTTCGCGGCGAGCTGCCTGCGTGCCGCCTTTTCGCGAAGCACCTGGACCGCTGCCTTGGCCCTTTCTTCACTGGCCGACTCGACCACGATCACTTCGCCGTGGTGGTCGTAGACGGTCTGGGTGTCCTTGAAGTCGTAGCGTGTCCCAACCTCGCGACGGGCCTGGTCGAGAGCGTTTGTCAGCTCGGCGCTGTCGAACTCCGAGACAACGTCGAAGGAGAACTCAGCCACTGGAGCGCAAGATCGCGTTCAGGCCCGCCACGACGGCGACCACCGCCAGCGCGATCCCCGCGAGCGAGGTGAAGGCGAGCAGCGCCCCGATACCCAAGGTCCCCTCGTCGAGGGGCTCGCTTGGCGGTTTGTCGTAAGGGTCGGGACCGTAGTCAAGGTCGTAGACCCCTTCCTGGCGCGCACGTTCGACCAGCTCGTCGAGCACCGGCTTGCCGCCCGGCGGAAGCGGTTTGTTGCCCAGGTTGGCGACGGCCTCTTTGAGGTTGTCCCGGGTTCTGCCGAGCTCGGCCACGACCATGTCGAGCGTCTCGGTCGTGGCTGGGGTCGGATGCTCACGACGCAAGTCCGCGATGGTGCCGTAGAGGCTCACGCCCGGATTCATAACAGAAGCCGGGTCCGCTGTGCATTCCGCGCCCTCGGAGCGTGTGCGTGACAGGAGCCTGAATTTCAAGCCGGGCATACACTTAATCCGAAATGGGCGTCGAGACAACGCGGAAGGCCGGCACCAAAAAACGGGCGCCTCACCCCAACACCTGGGTCTTCTACGAAGGTGAGTTTGCCCGCTACGACGATGTCAGGCTCGGCTTGATGACGCACGCGCTTCACTACGGCACCGGCGTCTTCGAAGGCATACGCGCTTACTGGAACCAGAAGCGCGAGCAGCTCTACCTGCTGCAAGCCGCTCCGCATTACGACCGCATGCGGCATTCGGCCAACGTCATGCGGATGAGCCTGCCGTACTCGACCGAAGAGCTCGTCAACTTCACGCTCGAGGTTCTCAGGCGCAACGAGTTCCGGTCCGACGTCTACGTGCGCCCTCTCCTCTACGCCTCGAGTGAAGACATCGGGGTGCGGCTCCACAACCTCGCGCACAGCTTTTTCATCTACGCCATACCTTTCGGCAACTACGTCGAAGTCGAGGCCGGCATCCGGTGCATGGTCAGCTCGTGGCGGAGGGTGCCGGATCAGTCGCTGCCGGCACGAGCCAAGATCACAGGTTCCTACGCGCAGTCGGCGCTGGCGAAATCGGAGGCGGTCGAGGCAGGATTTGACGAGGCGATCGTACTTACCGTCGACGGCCACGTCTCCGAAGGCTCCGCCGAAAACCTTTTCATGTTCAAAGACGGCACTTTCGTGACCCCTCCGGTCACCGACGACATCCTCGAGGGCGTGACGCGAACTTTGCTCATACGCGTGATCAAGGACGAGCTGGGCATGCCAGTGGTCGAGCGAAGCATCGACCGAACGGAGCTCTACACGTGCGACGAGCTTCTGCTGTGCGGCACTGGGGCGCAGATCTCGCCGGTGGTGGAGGTCGACCGCCGTCCGGTGGGGACCGGCAAGGTCGGCGAATTCAGCCAGGAGCTGCAGAACATCTATTTCGGGGCGGTGCGCGGCGAGTTGCCTAAGTTCAAGGATTGGACGATCCCGGTCTATTAAGCTCCAGCCGCGATGAGAGTGGTCGTGGCACCCAATGCCTTCAAAGGCTCGCTGTCCGCCTCGCAAGCCGCGAGCGCCATCGCGAACGGAGTGCGCGAGACATTCCCCAACGCTGAGGTCGTGGAAATCCCGGTCGCGGACGGTGGCGACGGAACTGTTGAAGCTCTGGTCAGCGCTCACCGCGGCGAATACCGGACAGCTGAGGTGGAGGGGCCGCTTGGGGATTCGGTGTCCGCAACATACGGATTGATCGAAGCTGGGCGGACGGGAGTGGTGGAGCTCGCGTCAGCGAGCGGATTGACGCTGATCGCGCCGGAGCGGCGCAATCCTCGGAAGACATCGAGCTATGGGTTCGGCCAGCTGCTGGCGGCCGTTCGGGCAACCGGTGTCGAGCAGATCATCGCCGGGATCGGCGGCTCAGCCACAAATGATGGTGGCGCTGGTATGGCGGAGGCGCTTGGCTACCACCTCCTGAATGGCGCCGGCGCCGAGCTTGCCCGGGGAGGCGCGGCGCTCGCCCGCCTGAGCCGGATCGACGCCTCCGGCTTCGATTTGGGTTGGCGCGCAGTGAAGGTGATGGTGGCATGCGACGTCACCAACCCGCTGACCGGACCCAATGGGGCAAGCGCTGTCTATGGCCCTCAAAAAGGGGCCGATGCGACGGCGGTTCGGGAGCTGGACGCAGCCCTGGCGAACCTGGCTGCGGTGATCGAGCGCGACCTCGGAAAGCATGTCGCCGATGTGCCCGGCGCGGGAGCCGCGGGTGGGGCCGGCGCCGGACTGATGGCGTTCCTGGATGCGAAACTGGTTCCCGGCGCGCCGCTTGTGGTGGAAGCCAGCGGCTTCGACGCGACGCTCGAAGGTGCAGATCTGGTGATCACCGGGGAAGGGCAGGCCGACGCGCAGACCGGCTATGGCAAGGCCCCTGGCGAGGTGGCAAAACGCGCCAAAGCGGCTAGAATCCCGGTTCTCCTGGTCGCCGGAAGCAAGGGCCAGGGCTGGGAGGCGTTGAGCGGTTTGGGCGTCACCGCGGTCGTGACGCTGGACGAGGAAGGTGACAATCTGCAGCAGCTCATGCGAGATGCCGGTCAACTGCTGACCCGCGTTGCGGCGCGGGCCTGCAAGGAACGGATTTGGGAATAGACGAGAAGGATCCGCCGACGAAAGAGGGCATCGAGCCGTCCGACGTCGAGCTTGTGAAGGCGTACCGAAGCGGCGACATCCACGCATTCGAGGAGCTGCACCGTCGTTACGTCGCGTCCATCTACAGGCTCGTCCGCCGCAAGCTGGGAGACGCCCTGCTGGCCGAGGACATCGCGCAGGAGACCTTCATGAAGGCGCTGCGCATGATGGATCGGGTAGACGACGCGTTCAACTTCGGCGGCTGGGTGCACACGGTGGCCCGCAACCTCTGTTTCGACGAGCTGCGGCGGCGCCAGCGCGACCTGCGCGCCGACGGCGTCGAGGAGGAGGAGGGGGAGCTGCTAGCCAACCTGCCCTCCACCAGCAAGAGCTTCGACCCGGTCCTGGTTCAGGAGTCGAACGAGATGCGGCGCCAGGTGTGGGCGGTCGCCCAGCGGCTGCCGGAGAAGTACCGGCTGGTCCTGACGCTCCGCGAGCTGCAGGATCTCAGCTACCGGCAGATTGCGCGAACGCTCAAGATGTCGGAAAGCGCCGTCGAGACCCTTCTTTACCGCGCTCGCCTGCGTTTCAAGGAGGAATATGTCGCCGCGGAAGGCGAGGGCGAGCTCAATCATCCAGAGGCGGTTCCCCTTCTGGCCCCGTACTTAGCCGGCAAGCTGCGCCGCAACCAAGCTGAAGCTGTCCGGAAGCACATTGTGGTGTGCATGAAATGTGCCCGTCGAATCGGGCGGCGCCGAGCGCGCAGGAGTGTGGAGACTTGAGGGTTAGTACAGTAGGTATGCAATGGCCAAGGTAGTCGTTCGCTTCTTCGACGACGAAACCCTGGAAGGCGTCGCCCGCGACCTTGATTTCGACGAGCCAGACTTCCTGGTCGAGGTCGATGACGCCGGAGGCCTGGAGAACAACGAGACGGCGTGGATCCCACTGACCGCCGTGAAGTGGGTCGAGCTTCCCCGCGACAAGGACCTTAACTCTGAGACTCCCACCCGCAAGGTCGCCATCCGGTTCCTCGACGGCGAGGTGCTTCGCGGCCACCTGGACGGTTCGCTCGAGCGCCATCGCTACGGCGTGGTCCTGAACCTGCACGCCGAGCAGAGCGACAGCCCGGTCCGCAAGCTCGGGATCCCTTTCTCCGCCGTGAAGGCCCTGTTCTTCATCCGCGAGTTCGACGCGCGCGGTGAGGAGGCCGGCACCGCCTCGGATGCTTACCTGGCGAGGCGGACGATGGCCCCGCTGCTGGACGTGCTCGAGGAGATGGACATGCTGACCCGACTGCACCGAGACGGGCTTCTGTCCGACCACGAGTACGCCTCCAAGCGAACCCTCGTCCTGGAGAGGCTGTAACTATGAGAGGGAACCCGGATGGTTCCCTCTCATAGCTCTCCCTCCGGTATATGGATGGGACTTGATCAAAAGTCTGAAGCCAGGCAACGTCGGGAGACCTGAGGACAAAGTCGCAACCGGGCGAAGCCCGGTCGCCCCGGCCACGCTGGAAACATCTTGACGAGCGATCCCTGGGGTTCTTCGACCCCGGCGTAGAATCTCGAACGTGGCCGAACCCAACGGTTCGCGTAATGGAAACGGTGCCGTCAAAGGCTCGTTCAAGGTCAAAGCCGGCCTGGCCCAGATGCTCAAGGGCGGCGTGATCATGGATGTCGTCACGCCCGAGCACGCCCGTATCGCGCAGGAGGCGGGCGCTTGCGCCGTGATGGCCCTGGAGCGTGTGCCCGCCGACATCCGAAAGGAAGGCGGCGTGGCCCGGATGTCCGATCCCGACCTGATCAAGTCGATCATGGAAGCCGTGACCATCCCGGTCATGGCGAAGTGCCGTATCGGCCATTTCGTCGAGGCGCAGATCCTGGAAGCGTTGGGTATCGATTACATCGACGAGTCGGAGGTCCTGACTCCGGCGGACGAGGAGAACCACATCGACAAGCACCCTTTCAAGGTGCCATTCGTCTGCGGCTGCCGCGACCTGGGTGAGGCGACTCGCCGGATCTACGAAGGCGCGGCGATGATCCGCACCAAGGGCGAGGCGGGCACCGGCAACGTGGTCGAGGCCGTCCGCCACGCGCGAGCGGTCAACGCCGGCATCCGCAAACTGCACGGCATGAACCGCGCAGAGCTCGTCCGCGAAGCCAAGCAGATTGGCGCGCCGGTCGAAGTTCTCGTCGAGTGCCAGCGGCTCGGACGGCTGCCGGTCGTTAACTTCGCGGCAGGCGGCATCGCTACGCCGGCCGACGCCGCCCTGATGATGCAGCTCGGAGTGGACGGAGTTTTCGTCGGTTCGGGCATCTTCAAGTCCGAGGACCCTTTGAAACGTGCCAAGGCGATCGTGGCGGCGACGACGTACTTTGACAAGCCCAATGTCCTGGCCGAGGTTTCCGCGGGACTGGGGAAGGCGATGGACGGCCTCGAGATCCGCGCCATCCCCAAGGAAGAGCTTCTCGCTGCCAGAGGCTGGTAGCTTCGCTCCGACAGAACTGATGCGCCCCGCGCGCGCCCGGCAGCCCCTCATCGGGGTCCTCGCGATGCAAGGTGCTTTCGCCGAGCACATCAAGGCTCTAGAAAAGTCCGGCGCTCGTACACGATTGGTAAGGACGCGCGAAGACCTGGAGGGACTGGATGGAATTGTTCTTCCCGGAGGCGAGAGCACGACCATGACGATGCTCATGGAGCGGACAGGGTTGCTCGAACCTCTGCGAGAAGCGATCGCACGCGGTCTCGCCACCTTTGCGACCTGCGCCGGGCTGATCGTGCTGGCGCGCGACGTCCTGGACGGCACGGCCGATCAACATGGCCTGGGTCTCCTGGACATCGGCGTTCGCCGCAACGGATACGGCCGCCAGGTCGACAGTTTCGAAGCCGCACTGGACGTTATCGGATTGGATGGAAAGGCATTTCCGGGGGTTTTCATCCGCGCGCCGCTGGTCGAATCGACCGGTGCGGCCGAGGTGATCGCGGTGCACGGGGGGCATCCCGTGGCGGTCCGGCAGGGCCGCATCGTCGCCCTTTGCTTCCATCCCGAGCTGACCAAAGACCTCCGCCTGCACCGCGAGTTCGTGAAGCTGGCGGCGAGCGCCTCTTGAAGATCCGAGCAGCGGGCCTGCTGGACCTGGCCCGAATCGAAGAGATTTACCGCTCTGCGGACATCCGCCTCAGCGCAGCTGCGCCGCCGGCAGCGAGGCTGTGGTCGCTGCTCAGCTCAACGCTCTCCGCGCTCCTGCCTCTGTCCCAGGAGACCTTGATCTACGTCGCTGAGGAGAACGGCAAGGTCGTCGGCTTCATCCAGGCCTCGGGCCAGCCACTCGGCCTCGATCTACGTCGCGCGACGGTGTTGCAGGTCCTGAATCTTCACGTGGCCGATGAATCTGACTCCGACGAGGTAGCGCGCGCGCTGGTTGAGCATCTTTCCAACCAGGCGATCGAGCGGGGAACTCTCCGGCTGTTCGTGCGCGTGCCCGAGCGGGACCCACTGCTCCCGGCGTTCCGGCTGCGTGGTTTCCGCCAGTACGCGACGGAGGTGGTTGTCTACGCGGACAAGCCGGTGATTCGCGCGGAGTCCTCTCCCGACGGAGTGCGATCGGTCAAGCGCGGCGACAACCGCCTGCTCTACCAGCTGTACCGCAAGGTGACCCCTCCACATGTATCTCAGGTCGAAGCTCCGACCTACCGCGAGTGGAGGGCGCTGCACGGCGGCGAATGGACAGGCAGGCTGGCGGCGCGTGGTTCGGACAAGCAGGAGTTCGTCGTCGACCGAATCGAGCTGGTGGGCTGGGTCAAGGTGGAGCGCGGCAGCGCGGCTAGACCCGACACCTTGAACTTCATGGCCCTGCCCGAGGGTCCTCTTCCCGGTGAGCTGGCCGACTTCGGCCTGTCGCTTCTAGGGGATTCCGAGGCGCCGGCCTGGTCCAGTTTGCGTCACTATGATTCGCATATGATCGACGCCCTCCGCGGGCGTGGGTTCAGCGTTTTGCTGACGCAGCTATTGCTGGT
>JALYSJ010000190.1 GCA_030854855.1 Candidatus Dormiibacterota bacterium | reverse complement strand
GTTTTTAGAAACCGACCGCTAGATTGAGGAAGGTGATGGACAACATCCGCACACTTGCCTCTCGACGGCCCGTGGTGCATACGCTGAGAGTCGCCGCCATCGCGATTGTCATCGCCGCCGCGGTGATTCTCTCCGCGATCCTGCAGGGTGACGTTCCGGATGTTCCGCAAATGCACTGGCTGCGGCCTTTCTTCCACCGCTACAGCTACCTCGCCAGCTACGCCCTTCTGTACATAGAGGAGTCAGGGGTGCCCCTTCCCGCGCCCGGCGATGTGTTCGTGATGTATGTCGGGGCGCATATTCCTCGCAATCTCTTCTCCTGGATCGTCGCTTGGCTGGGCCTGATCGGAGTTGTGGTGCTTGGGGCTACCAACCTGTTCTACATCTCGAGGAGATTCGGCCGCCGCCTCGCTGAGGGACGCTTCGCAGACGCGGTTCACCTCAGCCCCGAGCGGCTGGACAAAGCGGAGAGATGGTTCCAGAAGTACGGCGTGATCGCGATCATCTTCGGCCGCCACATCCCGGGGTTCCGGGTTCCGATCACCGTCGCGGCGGGGGTGTTGAAGGTCAAGTACTCGCTGTTCGCGGCCAGCGTCGCGGTGTCGACCGCGATCTGGGCCGGGATAGTCCTGATCGTCGGCGTCAACTTCGGCCCGCGAATGGGCTCATTCCTAGAGGCACACCGACAGATGTACTGGCTTTGGGCCGCTGTCGTTGTCGCGATGATCGTCGTTGTCGTGTTCCGCATCCGCCGCAAGGGTTCAGTGGCACCTCGGTCCACATCGACGCAGCAATGATTTGGCGGCCGATGGGCCGCGGCAAGCACATCGTGGTGCTCACCGTCACCATTGCGCTCCTTGCCGGTGGCGCATCTTTTGCAGTTTTGGACCAACCAGTCCAGAGGGTGCTCGCGCGGGCGCTGGCCGGGGACACCTCGGACCAGGACAAGGTGGTGAAAGCGCCTCACCAGGAAGCCCCACCGCAAGCTCCGGACGCCCCCCCGGCAGGGCCCCCGGTCATCCCGCCTCCGGAGGAGCCTTCTTTCATCAGCTCCCGCGTCGCGCCTCACCTCCTCGTGGCCGAACCCCGGACGTCAGGCGTCGCGGTCAGCGCGGCAATCGTCATGGAGTTCAGCCAGCCGATGGATCAGGCGAGCGTCGAAAGCTCGTTCCTCATCGAGCCCAAGGTGGACGGCCGGTTCGCGTGGCAGGACCAAACGCTGCGTTTCGAGCCATTCAAGCTTGCTCACGCGACCGTTTACAAGATTGAGATTCGCGGGCGGTCGGCGACGGGCAAGCCCGTGTCCGGGGCCAGGAGCTGGACCTTCTCCACAATGCCCGCGCCACCGGATCAGGTGCCAGCCGGTCCGCCGTCGATCAAGGTCCCGATCCTCACCTACCACTACATACGGCTGAACCCGGATCCGGGCGACAGGTTGGGTTTTGCGCTTTCAGTAACGCCCGCGGATTTCGCGGCCCAGATGGATTGGCTCGCGCGAGCCGGCTACCACCCCATCACCATGGAGGATCTCTACCTCTATCTCAACCGAGCGCGAGGCCTGCCCAGCAAGCCGGTGGTCCTCACGTTCGACGACGGATACGCGGACTTTTACACTGCAGCGCTGCCCATTCTCCGCAGCCATGACTTCACTGCAACTGCGTATGTGGTGTCCGGGTTCATCGGACGCGGCGGATACATGACCCAGGACCAGGTCCGCGAGGTTGACCGTTCCGGAATCGAGATTGGATCGCATTCCGTGCACCACGCCGACCTGGCTCGCAGCTCGATTGCCAGTGTCCGCGCCGAGGTTGGCGACTCGAAGCGATATCTCGAGGAGCTGGTGGGTCACCCCGTCCACTCGTTCTGCTACCCGAGCGGAAAGTACACCGGGACTGTCGCCTACGTGGTGGCGGCTGCCGGATATCACGACTCGACTACGGTGGCGTACGGCTTCTGGCACTCGCTGGATGACCGGTACGCATGGTCCCGATTGCGTGTGGGCGGGGGTCAGTCCCTGGGCGACTTCGGCGCGGCGGTGGCTGGCGCTTCATAACGGCTGAGCACATCTGAGACGACGTCTGCCATCGCGCCGATGAACTCAGGCCTCGTGTTGAACGATTCGGTCCGGCGGATCTTGATTCCGCGCGAGCGGGCGAAGGCCTGAGCCTCCACGTCCAGGTCGTAAAGGATCTCGAGGTGGTCGGCGACAAAACCGATCGGGCACACGATAACGTCGCGGGCGCCTGAACGCTCGATCGCGGCGAGAAGGTCCGGGCCGAGCCAGGGCTCACCCGTGGTGCTCGCGGACTGGAATGCGAACTCCCACTCCGGCAGCTTCATGCCGGCCAAAGAATCGACCATGACGAGGCGGCAGCTCTCGAGCAGCCGGTCGTGATAGCCATCTCCGTCGGTCACGATGCGGGCGGGGAGGCTGTGGGCGGTGAAGAAGAGGCGGTCGGGCCACGATTCGCCAAGACTCTCGGCGACCAGCTGCTGGACCGCCTTGATGAAGCCCGGATGATTGTGAAATCCGCGAACGAAAACGAGCTCGCCATGCCACGCTTTTGCGAGTGAGCGCTCATACACCCCGAGGCTCATCTCGGCGAAGTGAGGTGCAAGCGGAAGGCCGATCAAGCGCGTGATGCCCGCTCGCCGCGCCTCGGCAGCCCCGTCGGCGATGAAAGGCGGTGAGTGCTTCATGCCGACGAATGCAGGGAGCCCAAGCCTGTCGCCAATCGCTTTCGCCTGAGCGCGTGTGATCGCCGACAGGGGCGAACCACCGATGGCGCGGTAGCGGGCCTTCAGCTCCTCGAGCGCCTCCGCCGATGGCGTGCGCCCGCCGCGAATGTGCGTGTAGTAAGCCTCGATGTCGTTCTCGGTGGCCGGGCTTCCGTATGCCATACAGAGCACACCCGTTAAAGGCTCGGCCGGAAAAGCCCTCGACGGATCTTCGGCGCCCATGCGGCCCATCTCCGGGTTCAGCTCCTGCACTGCTCGCTCACGAGTCATTCAAACGCGCTCGCTGCGCTGCTCGTCGCTTCACCCGGATCAGTGCCACCTGGATCACCGAATCTCTCGCCGAGGGTTTTCGGCCGAGCCTCTTAGGCGACACGCGCCACCTGCCACTCGTGAACGGTCTCGATGAGGACCTGGAGGTTTTCGAGCGGCGTCGACGGCAGCACCCCATGCCCCAGGTTGAAGATGTGACCCGGCCTGCCGGCGGCGCGGCGGAGCACGTCGCGGGCGCGCTCGCGCACCAGCTCGGGCGGGCCGAGCAGTACCGCCGGATCCAGGTTGCCCTGGATGCCGCGGTCGTGACCGACCCTGCCCCATGCGGCATCCAGCGGCATACGCCAGTCGACTGACACGATGTCCGGACCCGTCGCGGCGATCGACTCGAGCAGGCCGGCGGTGTCGGTCCCGAAGTGGATGCGCGGAACACCGGCGGATTTCAACGCGTCGAAGATCGAGCGGGTGTGAGGAAGGACGCGGACTTCGTAATCCTCCACGGCCAGGGCGCCCACCCACGAGTCGAAGAGCTGCACCGCGCTGACGCCCGCCTCAACCTGCGCGAGGAGATAGCCGGCCATCGTCGCCGCGAGCTTCGCCAGCAGACTGTCGAAGGCTACGGGCTCCGAGTACATGAAGGCCTTGGCCTTGGCGAAGTCGCGGCTCGGCCGCCCCTCGATGAGGTAGCTGGCGAGCGTAAACGGCGCGCCACAAAAACCGATCACCGGCACTGGAGATTGCGCGACCACCTGGCGCACCGCGGTGATGACCTGCGGCGCTGCAGCTTCGCCAGCCGGCACCGTCAGACGCTCGACGTCGGCAGCCGACGCGATCGGCCGGGCGATGACCGGGCCGACGTCCTCGACCAGCTCGAACTCGACCCCCATGCCCCGAAGCGGAAGCATGATGTCGGCGAACATCACCGCCGCATCGACGCCCAGGCGGCGGACCGGCTGCAGAGTCACCTCCGCGCAGAGCTCGGGCTGGGCGACGATTTCGACAAGGCTCCAGCGTTCGCGGAGCTTGCGGTACTCGGGGAGCGAGCGACCTGCCTGGCGCATGAGCCAGACCGGGGTGACGTCGACCGGCTGGTGCCTGGCCGCTTGGAGAAAGTGGCTCATGCCGGGGCGTTGGTGGCGCCGAGCAGCTCGGCGATCTCCTCGATCGGGCGGTGGATCCCCGTCAGGATGGGAGTGTCGCGCACCGTCGACCGGCGGCTTTCCGTCCCGCGCAACGCGCGGACCAGCTCGCCGAACCTGGGAAGGTCATCCGTCTCGTAGGCGACCAGGAAGTCCATGTCGTCGAGGCCGAAGCTGTAGGCGAGGAGCTGGCGCACCTCTGGAAACGAATGCCCGACTTTCATGTGTTCGTTCATGATCTTTTGCCGTTCTTCGCTACCCAGCAGGTACCACTCGGTGGACTTGGTGAACGGGTAGACAACCAGGTAGCGCGAACGTTCTTCGCTGAAGAGCGACTGTTCCTGCGACGTCGGCTTTTTGACGTACTGGGATGGCTGGATGACGCCGAGGAAGCTCTCTTTCACCGCCATCCATTTGCCCATGCCCGACCGCAGCACCCTCGCAGATCTCTCCTCGATCGCATCAAGAGTCGGCCCGAGGCTCCACAGCAGCATGTCCGCTTGAGCCCGCAGTCCGACCATCGAGTAGTAGTGAGTCGTCACCTCTGATTCCGTACTGATGGAATGGACCGCGGCGATCAGCTGATCGGCTGTCTGACAGCGTTCTTCAGCCGAAAGCCGCCGCCAGGCGGGATCCAGGCCGAGCGCCAGCGCGTGGACGAACCTGCCCTGGCTCACGTGGGCTCTTTCAGCCACGCCGCGACGTCGCCCGCGAAATAGGTGACGATGATGTCCGCTCCGGCGCGACTGATTGCGGTCAGCGACTCGAGGACCGCATCGCGGCGATCGATCCATCCGCGTTCCGCCGCCGCTTCGATCATCGCCGCCTCACCGCTCACCTGATAGGCGGCAAGCGGAAGGTCGAATCGATCGCGTGCGCGCGCGAGCAGGTCGAGCGAAGTGATCGCCGGCTTGACCATGAGGACGTCGGCGCCCTCCTGCGCGTCGAGCTCGAGCTCGCGCATCGCTTCGCGGCCGTTGGCGGGATCCATCTGGTACGTCTTGCGATCGCCGAAGCTCGGCGCCGAGCGGGCCGCCTCCCTGAACGGTCCGTAGAAGGACGATGCGTGCTTGGAGGCGTAAGCGAAGATCGCGGTCTCGGTGAGCCTGGCTTCGTCCAGGCCGGATCTGAGCGCACCCACCTGCCCGTCCATCATCGCGCTGGGGGCCACGATGTCAGCACCGGACTGGGCGTAGGCGATGGCGGCTTCGGCCAGCAGCGGAAGCGACGCGTCGTTGTCGATTCGATCACCGTCGAGCACCCCGCAGTGTCCGTGGGTGGTGTATTCGCAAAGGCAGACATCGGTCGCGAGGGCAAGAGGAAGCTTTTCCGCTTTCAACATGCGCAGCGTCTCGGGCACCGGTCCCTTCTCATCCGCCGCGGTCTCGCCGCGGTCGTCCTTGGAGTCGGGGATGCCGAAGAGAAGCACTCCGCCGACGCCAAGCCGGGCCAGCCTGTCGGCCTCGGCGAGCGCGAGGTCGGGGCTGATCCGCGAGTGGCCTTTGAGTGACGCGATGTCCTCGCGGCGCCGGCGGCCTGAGACGACGAAAAGCGGTGCCACGAGCTGGCCGGGTCGGAGCAGGGTCTCGCGCACCAGCGCCCTGAGGGCTGGGTTGGCGCGGAGGCGTCGCGGTCGATCGGCGCCCGGGAGGTCCAGATTCCGGGTGCGAAGCAGCTCACGCATTGTTCTCGACCTCCAGGGGTAGAGCACGGACGATCGCGCTGACCAGCCCGGTCACGCTTTGCGTGTCCGCTTCGGCGATCACGCGGAAGCCGTGCTCGCGAGCGGTGGCGCTCGTGTGCGGCCCGATCGTGATGGCGGCAAGCGTGGCGGCACCGCCCAGCTCGAGGTATCCCCGCACCGCCGACCCGGAAGCGAAGACGACAGCACTCAAATCTCGATCCATCAAGGCGATGCGCAAAGGCTCCGCCGATGCTTCCGGCGCCTCCACCGTGCGGTACGAAGTGACCTCTCTCACGGTCGCCCCACGCTGGCGCAGACGATCAGGCAGATCCGTCGCGGCTGCGGACGCCCGGACGAGAGCGACCCGCTTGCCCTCGACATCGGGCAGCGACTCTCCCAGGGTTGCGCCATCCGTGTTGATCGGGATGTGCGCCGGTTCGATGCCCCGGGCCCGCAGGGCCTTGGCCGTCTCTTGGCCGACGGCGGCATACCTCGGGCCGGACGGCAGCGCGGTGATCGACTGCACGCCGCGCACGCTCGTGAGCACTATCCAGTCGGAGTCCGCCAGCACCTGAGGATTGAAATCCACCGGTTCGGTTTGCATCGTAGGCACTGCGTGGACCCGGTAACCGCGCTCGCGCAGTGCGTGGACCAGGGCGTCGGACGGTCCCTCAGGCCGCGTCACCAAGATGGCGATCATCTGAGCGCCACCTCCGCGACTAGGCGCCTGCCCAACTTTGCGGCGAGGCTCGACGCTTCGGCTCGACCGCCCACCGCGCGCTGGACGAGCTTACTTGTGCCATCGCTGTTGACGCCGGCGGCCAGAATCTCGAATGCACCACCGCTCACCGAGGCCAGCGCTCCAACCGGCGCTCGGCACGTGCCTCCGGTCGCCGACAGGACCTCGCGCTCGGCTTCGACCGCAAGGCGAATGTCGGGGTCGTCGATGGCGGAGACGACCTCGACCAGGGCGGCATCCGCCCGGCGCACCTGAACGGCGAGGGCGCCCTGCCCAGGAGCAGGCGCGACGACATCAGGCTCCAGCCTCTCGTCGATTCGCTCCGCCAGTCCCAGCCTGTCAATGCCCGCCGCCGCCAGCACGATTGCATCCGCGCGGCCCTCGTCGAGCCTCTTGAGGCGAGTGTCAACGTTGCCGTGGAGGGGAACGATCTTCAGGTCCGGCCTCGCAGCCAGGAGAAACCCGGCTCGCCGAGGGCTGTCGGTGCCCACGATCGCCCCCTGGGGCAGCGAGGCCAGCGAACCTCCGCCTTGCCTCGTGATCAGCACGTCTCGTGGATCCGCGCGCTCGGGGTACGCGGCGATCATGAGGCCGGGCACCTCCTCGAGGGGGATGTCCTTTGCGCTGTGCACAGCGACATCGATTTCGTTCGCCAGGAGGGCGCGGGCGATGGCGGCAACGAAGACGCCTTCACCGGGCGACAAATCGACAGTCCGAACATCGCCCTCGGTGACGATCTGCACGACCTCAACGTCATGTCCAGTCTGGCGCAGCCGCGCGGCGATCAGCTCGCTCTGAACCAGCGCCAGCTTCGAACCTCGGGTGCCCAACCGGATCGTCATGACGCTTAAGCGTACGGCGCTTGGGTTTGGGTAACGTGGCCCCGTGGCCAGCATCGCCGCCCGCCGCCTCCACGCCCAACGGCTCATCGGAAAGCCGTTTGCCTCGCCCGTTGAGGCGGTGCGCGCGCTGACCGCGGTCCAGTCGCAGGATTACGGGGGCGGCAAGTGGGCGCTCGGGCTGCGTACGAGCGGGGTGACCGAGGCTGTTCTCGATCGGCTCTTCGACGAAGGGGCCATCCTGCGGACTCACGTCTTACGTCCCACCTGGCACTTCGTGCTGCCAGAGGACATCCGGTGGCTGCTCAAGCTGACCGGCCCGAGGATCACTGCGGGACTGGCAGGGCGGTATCGGGAGCTCGAATTGGACGCCAAGGTGGTCGCTCGCGCGCACGCGGCATTCGCCGCGGCGCTCGTGGGCGGCCGCCACCTGACTCGCACCGAGCTGGGCGAGGTGCTGCGCAAAGCCCGCATCTCGCCGGAGGGCCAGCGTCTCCCCCATCTCCTGGGGCACTCTGAGCTCGTCGGGCTGATCACCAGCGGTCCGCGCCGCGGCAAGCAGCACACCTTTGCCCTGCTCGAGGAGCGGGCGCCCAGGGCGCGTCGCCTCGAACGCGACGAGGCGGTGGCCGAGCTCACGCTGCGCTATTTCAAAAGCCACGGCCCGGCGCAGCTGCAGGATTTCTCCTGGTGGTCGGGCCTGAACCTGGGCGATGCTCGGAGGGGAATCACCGTCGCGGGCAAGGCGCTGACCACGCAATCCATCGATGGCAGGGATTACTGGTTCGACGCAGGGGCAAGCCGCGCTCGAGATGGTTCAGGTGTGGCGCACCTGCTGCCCAACTTCGACGAGTACACGGTGGCCTACCGCGACCGGGCGGCGATCATGCAGAGCGACCGTCAACTCGAGCCCATGGTCACGCTGTCCAATGTCGTCATGGTTGACGGCAGGATTCGAGGCGTGTGGCGCCGAACGCAGACGCGGACCGGTATGCGGGTGGAGGTCCGCGCATGGGGTCCGTTCGAGCCTCCCGAGACCGCCGCCATAGAAGACGCCGGCCGCCGGTTGGGCCGCTACCTCGAACGACCAGTCGAACTGCACCTGGGCCGCAGCCCGCCGTCAGAGCAGACGACGAACAGACTGTCAACCGCCTCAAGCACCGCCTAACTTTCGACGACGCCGGAATCAAAGGGCCGGAGCTCGTCGGTGGCCCCGGCTTTCTCCTCTAGTGCTGGTGGTGTTCGTGCACTCCGAGGTACTTGTGCGGGTCTTTCTCGAAGCTCTCCTTGCATCCCACGGAGCAGAAGTAATACGTCGTGCCCGCGTGGACGGAGCGGGGGCCGGGCTTGGTCG
>JALYSJ010000141.1 GCA_030854855.1 Candidatus Dormiibacterota bacterium | reverse complement strand
GGGCGCGGAGCTGCCGTTGTACGCATGGATCGTGAGCGCGGCGGACGCGATCGACGCCATGACGTCGGACCGGCCTTATCGACGAGGCATGTCCATGCAAGTCGCGGTCGACCAGGTGCGGACGGGGTCCGGCACGCACTTCCATCCTGACGTGGCCGAAGCCGTGCTCGACGCGGTCACCAACGGCGCGCTCAAGGTGATCACCGCGAAGTCGATGTATGAGAACGCGCCGGCGGTGGGGGCGTTCGAGAACCCGACTGGCTGAGGCGGTGATACCAGCTTCAGCCCCTCACTCTAGCCCTCTCCCCGATGGGGAGAGGGGAATGTTTCGTTAGTAGGCTTTGGCCAGCGCGACTCGGAATTCGGGCGGCTTGCCGCAAGCGATGCACTTGCCTGCGGGCTTCGCGTCCGGATCGATCGTTCTGATAGTCACACCGCCCGCCTCCGCCTTGATCCGCTCCTCGCACTTCTCATCGCCACACCACGCGACCCACACGAAGCCGCCGCGCTCCCTGAAGTGCGCGACCACTTCGCTGAGAGTCGATAGCTCGAACGTGTTCTCTTGCTGGAAGGCAAGCGCGCGGTCGAACAGCTTCTTTTGAAACGCGTCGAGCTCCTCAGTCAAACGCTGCGCGATACCTGCCACCGGTAGGCTCACGCGCTGGCGCGAGAGGCGGTCAACCATCTCCACCTGGCCGGCATCCACATCCCGCGAGCCGATGTTTAGCCGGAGTGGCACGCCCTTCAGCTCCCAGTGCGCGTACTTGTCCCCCGGCCTCTCCTCGCGCCAGTCGATGCGGTGCCGGATGCCTGCCGCCTTTAGCTCAGGCCTCCATCCGGCGATGAAGCTCTCGACTTTGGTCCGGCTCTCGGCGTCGCGATAGATGGGCACTATCGCGACCTGGATGGGTGCGACTCGTGGGGGTACGACAAGGCCTGAGTCGTCACCGTGCGCCATGACGAGCGCGCCGACCAGACGCGTGCTCATGCCCCACGAGGTGGAGTAACAGAGCTCGCGCACGTTGTCTTTGTTGGAAAACCCGATGTCGTAAGCGCGGGCAAAGTTCTGTCCGAAGTAGTGAGAGGTGCCCATCTGCAGCGCGAGGCCGTCACGCATGAGACCTTCGACCGTCAATGTGTGGACGGCGCCGGCGAAAGTCTCAGACGGCGACTTCTTGCCGGCGAGCACTGGGACCGCAAGCCAGTCCTCCGCGATCGAGCGGTAGTAGCCGAGGATGAGCTCGACCTCATCCATCGCCTCCGCAGCGGACGCGTGGAATGTGTGCCCCTCCTGCCACCAGAACTCGCGCGAGCGCAGGAACAGCCGGGAGCGCATCTCCCACCGCACCACGCTGTTCCACTGGTTCGTGAGCTTGGGGAGGTCGCGATGACTCTGGATGTAGCGACGGATGAGGTGGCCGATGATCGTCTCGGAGGTGGGGCGAACGGCGAGCGGCTCTTCGAGCTCGGCCATCGCAGCACCCGCCTTGGTCACCCACGCGACCTCCGGCCCGAAGCCTTCGATGTGCGCGGCTTCCTTGTCGAGGAGGCTCCGGGGGATGAGCAGGGGGAAGGCCCAGTTCTCGTGACCGCTCTCCTTGATCATGTCGTCGAAGGCGCGGGTGAGGTTTTCCCACATCGCCCAGCCATATGGGCGCACGACCATCATGCCCTTGACCCCAGACCAGTCCGCCATCTCCGCCTTGCGGATGACGTCGGCGTACCAGCGGTCGAAGTCGACGGACATCTTGGTGATGTCCTTCACGAAATCCTGCTGCTCTTCGTCAGCCACCTGCTTCATTTCCAATCAGCTCCCATGTTTTTACGCATTGAATCAAGACTCAACGAACGCCCGGGTCGAACGGAGACCCGGGCTAGAGCGGGAGCGGGGCCGGCGCGCCAGCGTGCTCAGCGGCGATCGTGTCGATCTCAGCCAGCAGCACGGGCAACAGCTCTTCCTGTGGCACGGTGCGGTAAAGCTTACCTTTCTTGAAAATCACGCCCTTGCCGCGGCCGCCGGTGACACCGATATCGGCGTGGCGAGCCTCAGCGGGTCCGTTCACGACGCAGCCCATGACAGCGATCGTGATCGGCACTTTGAGGCGGGCGATGTGCGCCTCGACCGCCTTGACGGTCGGCACCATGTCGTACTCGAGGCGGCCGCAGGTCGGGCACGCGATCAGCGTCGCGCTCTCGTTGCGGAAGGCGAGCGTCTTCAGGATCTCGTGGGCGACGCGAATCTCCTCTCGTGGATCCGAGGTCGCGAGCGAGACGCGGATGGTGTCGCCGATGCCTTCGCCGAGGAGCATGCCCAGGCCCACCGCGCTGCGTATGCTGCCAGCCTCGACCGGACCTGACTCGGTGACCCCGAGGTGGATCGGGTAAGCGCGGGCCGCGGCGAACTTGCGATTCGCCATCACGTTGGTCCACACGTCAGTCGCCTTCAAGGAGACCTTGATGAAGCCCGGTCCGTAGTCGAGGTCTTCGAGGATCTTGCAGTGTCCAAGCGCGACCTCGACCATGCGGTCGGCGGTCTGCTCGCGATTGTCGCGGTCGATTGCGTGGTCCTCGCGCATGCTCTTGTGCACCTCTTCGGGCAGCGAGCCTGCGTTGACGCCGATGCGGAACGGGATCTGCCGCTCCTTGGCGGCATTGACCACCTTCTCCACCTTCTCCCGGTCCGGGATGTTGCCCGGGTTGAGGCGGAGGCAGTGGACGCCTGCCTCGATCGCCAGCAGCGCGAGAGTGTGGTCGTAGTGGATGTCGGCGATGACGGGCAGCGGGGAGCCCTTGACGATCTCTTTCAACGCCTCAGCCGCCTCGCGGTCCGGGACCGCGGGCCGCACGATCTCGCACCCGACGTCCTTGAGCTCGTGGATCTGGCGCAGGGTCGCCTTGACGTCACGCGTGTCGGTCTTGGTCATGGTCTGCACCGCGATCGGCGCAGCCCCGCCGATGACCACGCCACCCACGTTGACGGGGATGGACTTACGTCGGGTGACCATCACTTGATCCCGAGGAACTGCCCTGTGGCAATGCGCTGGATATCGAGGAAGCTGATCACGGCCGCCAGCGCGATCAGGGCAACCAGGCCCCAGCGCTGGAAGTTCAGCTCCGCTGTCCGATCGAAGGGCCGGCGGCGAAGCCACTCGATGACGACCACCACGATCCGGCCTCCATCGAGCGCCAGCAGGGGAAGCAGGTTCGTGAACCCGAGTGCCACCGAGAGAAGAGCGACCAGGAAGATGTAGGTGAGCGGACCCTGGCTGATCGACTGCTCAGTCGCCACCCCGATGCCGATGGGGCCGGTCAGACCCTTCGAACCAAACAGGCCCCCCGGGACCTGGCCCGTGATGAGCGACCAGAGGCCCTGGACGATCTCGCCTGTGGCGACAAACGGGAACTTGACACCTTCGGCGACCGCCGCCTGTGCGCTGAGCAGCTTGCGCGGCACCCCCACTCCGACATAGCAGTGCGTGGCGTCGCAGATCGGTGTGACCCGGTAGCTGAAAGGCTGCCCGTTGGCATGAACGCCGGCCAGAATCAGCGGCTGGCCGGGCGCGGCCTGTTCCTCCACCTGGATCAAGCCAGGGTTGTCATACGGCTTGCCGTTGACCGTCTTGATGCTGTCGCCGGTCTGCATTCCGGCCGCCGCGGCCGGCGTGCCAGGCACCACGTTGAAGACCTTGCCCGGGTCGCTGTTGACCTGGGTGAGACCGACTCCAATGATCAGCACAATCGCCACGAGGAAGTTGGCCGCCGGGCCTCCGGCGAGGATGAGGATCCGCTGCCAGGCAGGCTTGGAATGGAAGCCGTTCGGCTCATTGAAGTCGCCTGCCTCCATGCCGCCCATCCGGACGTAGCCGAGGATGGGCAGCACCCTGATGGCATAAAGCGTCCCCCCCCTGGTCGTCGACCAGAGCTTGGTGCCGGCGCCGATCGAGAACTCGATCACCCGCACCTTGAACAGCTTGGCGAAAAGGAAGTGGCCTCCCTCGTGCGGGCCGATCAGAATCAGGAACATGCCTGCGATCCCGATTGCGTACAGGAGAGGGGTCAAAAACTGGCTCATTTGGCCCTCAATTTACCGGAAGTGTCTTTCACGAAGTCCCTCGCCCAGCGGTCGGCTTCGATGATGTCCTCGAGCGTGTCGCCGCCTCCCGGGAAAGCCTCCAGCGCCCGTTCGACAGTGCGCACGATGCCGCTGAAGGGGATCTCGCGGGCCAGAAACGCGCTCACCGCCTCCTCGTTGGCGGCGTTCAGCACGGCGGGGCGTCCGCGGCCCGCGGCGGCCGCATCCCGCGCCAGGCGGACGCTTGGAAAGCGCTTTTCGTCCAGCGGGTGGAACTCGAGGCCGCTCAGCTCCCCGAGGGGCGTGGGCAGCACGGCGTCGGGGAGCCGCTCGGGGTAACACAGCGCCACCGCGATGGGAAGGCGCATGTCCGGGCGCCCCAGTTGCGCCTTGATGGAGCCGTCGACAAATTCGACGAGGGAGTGCACAACGCTTTGTGGATGCACGCAGACGTCGACCTGGTCGATCGGGATGCCGAACAGGTGGTGGGCCTCGATGACCTCGAGACCCTTGTTCATCAGGGTGGCGGAGTCCACCGTGATCTTGGGGCCCATCGACCAGCGCGGGTGGTTGAGGGCCTGCTCGACCGTCACCTGATCCAGGTCGAGGTCGGGGTGCGACCAGAATGGCCCGCCGCTGGCGGTGATGATCAGGCGCCGCACGGATTCGCGCCGCTCGCCCCATAGGCACTGCCAGATGGCGCTGTGCTCGGAGTCAACGGGGCGGATCCCACGGTCGCCGGCGGCCCGCATGACCAGGTCGCCCGCCATGACGAGAACCTCTTTGGTCGCGAGCGCAATCTCCTTCCCCGCCTTCAGCGCCGCCATGGTCGGCGCCAGCGCGCGCGCGCCCGGGATGGCGACCACCACGATGTCGCAGCGCGGATCGGTGACCATCGCCTCGACTCGCTTGTCGAAATCGGGCTCCCCGGCGTGGCCCTGCACCAGGTACTCAGCCTGGCGCCGCGTGGAGCGCCGACCTTCGGTCAGACCGAAGAGTCGCAGGCGCTCGGGGTTGCGATCGATGACGTCGAGCGTCTGCTGGCCGACCGAACCGGTTGCGCCGAGGACGACGACGTTGACTGGCCTCGTCACGACAGGAGGTGGAACATCACCACGTAGAAGTAAACGAGGATCGGGGGAAACAGTATCGAGTCGAGCCGATCGAGCACGCCGCCATGTCCGGGGATGAGGTTGGATGAGTCCTTGACCTCGGCGATCCGCTTCATCTGCGACTCGACGAGATCGCCGACCTGCGCGCTGATGCCGACGAGCAGGCCCAGGGCGATCGCATGGAACGGCGACAGGCCGATGATGGCCGAGACGCCGATCAGCATCACCGCGACGGAGCCGAGCACGCCGGCGATGGCGCCCTCCGCGGTCTTCTTCGGGCTGATCGCCTTGAAAAACGGAGTCCGGCCGATGCGACTTCCCACCAGGAGGGCCGCCGCGTCGCACGCCACGACGGCGAAGATCGTGAACAGCGCCCATTCCAGCCCGTTGGGCTTCGACGTGTAAAGCAGCAAGTAGTAGTTGAAAGGCATGCCGATGTAGAGGGCGCCCGCCATCCCCATCGCCCAGCGGCCGAGACCCTGCCGGCGGCCCGGAACCACGAGGAACGCGGCCAACCCGCCGACCAGCGCGAGCGAGAGGACCACGTTGATGTCGATCTGCTTGAGCAGCGTGCCGCTGTACACGAAGAAACCGCCCAACGGAAACAACAACCAGGCTGGAGCACGAGAGCCCATGCCGTCGGACAGGCCGATGAACTCCCAGAGGGCGAGACTCGCCAGCAGAAAGACCAGCACGAACGCGCCGTAGGGCCTGAGGAGGGCGAGGCCGATGACGATCGCCAGGATGACGAAGGCGCTGAGGATCCGGATCATCAGCGAGCTCGGCTTCCAGCGACCAGCGAGCAAGGGGTTCTGGGTGGTCATCGCGCCTGGGCCACCATCTCGTCTTCAGGCCGGCCGCCGAAGCGCCGCACACGCGACGCGTAATCAGCGAGCGCGGCCTTGAGGTCCGCCTCGTCGAAGTCCGGCCAGAGCGTCTCGGTCACGAGCATCTCGGAATAGGCCGACTGCCAGAGCAGGAAGTTGCTCATGCGCCTCTCACCCGCTGTCCTGATGATGAGGTCCGGGTCGGGCAGGTCCGGGTTGTAGAGCCGGGCGGCGATCGCGGCCTCGTCCACCTGGGCGGGCTCGACGCCGTCCGCGACAAGCTTTTTCACCGCATCGACGATCTCGGCCCGGCCGCCGTAGTTGAGGCAGACGTTGAGCACGCCGGACTTATTAGATGCGGTGCGCAGCACCGCCTCCTCAATGCGCTCGCGCATGCGCGGTGACAGGTCGTCGCCCCGTCCGCTGAACACGATGCGAACGCCGCGCTGGTGCATCTCGTCGATCTCGCGCAGCATGGTTTCATGGAAGAGGCGCATCAGGGCGCGCACCTCGGTCCGTGGACGTGACCAGTTCTCAGTGGAGAAGGC
>JALYSJ010000132.1 GCA_030854855.1 Candidatus Dormiibacterota bacterium | reverse complement strand
ATCAGCGCCTGTTGCGCTTTTCCAACTCACGAAGGCGGCGAAGCGACCAGACCAGGTAGCCGCCGAGCAGCCCGACCGCAAACGTATAGGCCGTGACGAGGTAGATCACCGGATGGGCTCCGGTTCTTTCGGAGTGGCCACCGTCGCGCGCTCTTGCACCGGGGCGATGACAGCACCGTCGGCCAGGGACTCGATGCGGTAGCGGATTGCGATCATCACGGCTGCCAGGGCAACCGTGCACGCCATGGTGAACAGGAACGTCGCCAGCATCTCCGGCGGGAGCGCGTCGCGGGCGATGACCGGTCCGGGATGCTGCGTGCGCCACCACGTGACGCTGAAATGCACGACCGGAACGTCGATGAAACCGAAGATGCCGACGACCGCGGCGAATCGCGCCGCCTGCCGTCCTGGCTCAGCGAGGCGGCGGACGAGCAGGTAGCCGGCGTAGATGATCCAGAGCACGAGGGTCGAGGTGAGGCGCGCGTCCCAGGTCCAGAACGAGCCCCAGATCGGCTTGGCCCACAGCATGCCCATCACGAGAGTGACGGTGGTGAAGACGAGGCCGACGAGCGCACCCGCACGCGCGAACCGGTCGGCGGCGAGGCTCTCGTTGCGCAGGTAGATCCCGCTGCCGAGCAAAACTACGGTGAAGCATCCGTAGGCCGCGATGGCTGAGCTGACGTGCAAATAGAAGATCCGCTGCACCTGTCCCTGCAGCGCGTCGGTCGGCGCGAACAGGAAGATCGCTAAGGCCGCGAGCACCATCAGCGCGACGGCGCCGATCGCCGCTTTCTCGTACCTACTCATGCTTATTCATCCAGTACAAAGCGCGCGGCGAGTGACGTGAGCACGAGGAACAGTATGTCGAAGTCCAGGAGCAGGGCCAGGGCTTGGTCGGAGGTGCCGCTCGCCCCCATCTCGACCTGCACTGCATGGCCGCCCGCGATGATGAAAGGGATCCACAGCGGCAGAGTGAGCAGCGGGAGCAGCAGCTCGCGAGAACGGATTCTGGCCACCATGGCGGCGAACAGGCATCCGAGGGCGGCCATCCCGACAGTGGCCAGGAGCACGGCGGCGACGATGGGCGCTGTGATCGGCGTCCCGAACAGCAGGGCGAGCGCGGGCAGCAGCACCGCTTCGCACCCGACAAGCAGAAGGGCCGCCGCCATCGCCTTGCCAGCGAAGATCGCCACCGGCGATGCGGGTGTCATGAGCATCGCCTCGAGCGAGGCCTGCTCGCGCTCGGCGGCGAAGGCTCGGCCGAAAGCAACCAGGCCCGCAAAAACCAGGGCGAGCCACAACACGCCGGGGGCTATCGATGACGCGTTGCGAGAGTCGATCTGAAAGCCGAAGTTGGCGATGACCAGCGCGAGCACGACGAATTGAGCCAGCGCCGGCACCAGCTCGCGAGTGCGCCACTCCGCGGTCAGGTCTTTGCGTGCAACCGCGAACGCGACGGCGAAGGAGCTCGTCACTTGACGATGTGGAGCCGTGTCGCCGTGCCCACGGAACGTCCTCGCTTCAGGACCAGCGTTCGGTTGCAGAGCCGGTTGGCCAGCGCGTGGTCGTGGGTGGCGAGCACCACGGTTCGGTCGCGCATCAGCGTGGCCAGCAGCTCGGGCCCGTCCGAACCGAGGCTTGCGTCGGGTTCGTCGAGGACGAGGAGCTTGGGCTCGTGGAGGACCGCGCGGCCGATGGCGAGTCGCTGCTGCATGCCTCGCGACAGGTCGCCGGCGGCGCGCTTGGCAACGTGGCTGAGTCCGACGAGGTCGAGCGTCTCTGCCGCCTTCAACTGGCTGACGCCCTGAAGGGTGCAGAAGAACTCGAGGTTCTCGGCCGCGGTGAGGGCTGGATACAGACCCGGAGCGTGGGCGACATAGCCGATGCGCCGCCTCAGGCGTCTGCGTTCGCGAAGCGCGTCGAGGCCCATGATCTCGAGCCGGCCGGAGGTCGGCCGCGCCGCGGTGGCGAGGATCCGGAGCAGCGTTGTCTTGCCCGCGCCGTTTTCGCCCAGCACCGCCATGTGCTCGCCCGCGTCGATGGTCAGGTCGATCGACTCCAGGGCCACCTCGTGGCCGAACCAGTGAGTCAGTGCGTTGGCCACCACAATGCTCACGACCGGGCCTCTGGGCGGGAGCATCCGCTCATTCGGCGATTTCATCCGGCGGGGTCTTGATCAGAGGCCACAGCACGAATGGGCCGGCGGCAAAGATGAGCAGCGTCGCGACAATGAGCGCCATCAGATCGCAATCACATCGAGTGGACAGCCGGTACTCGCCGCCTGATCCCCTCGATTGCCGGGGCCCTTTCTCCGATGTTGCCGAGCAGCACGCCCACGATGATGATCGCCGCGCCGGCCCAGATCCAGGTCACAAGCGGATTGATGAAGATCCGGAAGGACGCCGAGCCGTCGGCGCCGGCGCCCGCGAGCACGACATAGACATCGGCCACCGGCGTCGTGCTGATCGCCACGTGAGTCAGCGACTGCCCGCCAAGCCCGGCGTACGTCGCGCGCGCGGGTTCCAGGGTGGCGTCGCCGAATCGCATCGTCCCGACAAGCTCGGTGTGGTCGGACAGCTGGCGCTCGACTGAACCTGCGTAGGTGAGCGTGTTTCCGGCGACGGTCACCTGCTGCCCTGGCGCGAGGGTCACATCCTTTTCCTGCTGCCAGAAGTGCGATGCGGCGATGCCGATCACCAGGACGGCGAGCCCCAGGTGCGCCAGGTAGGCGCCGTATCGACGGCGCCGGCGCGTCAGCAGCGAGGGCATGAGCTTCAGTCCCCTGGCAAGCCGGGCGAACTGGGTGATACACGTGGCAGCGACGGCAGCGGCGAGTGGAAGGGCGACGAGCGCGGGAATCGAGCGCTCTCCCGCGACCAGAAGCGCGATCAGCACGACCGCGGCTGTGATCCCAGGCCCGACCATCGCTCGCGCGTAAGGCTTGAGCCGGCCTTCGGCGCGACCCCAGGGCAGAAGCGGTCCGGCCGCCATGAGGGCGAGGATGACGACGAGCAGCGGCCCGGCCGCACGTTCGTAATAGGACGCGCTGACCACTCGCTGCTGCCCGAGCATGCCCGACACCAGCGGCAGCACGGTGCCCCAGATGACCACCGCCACCACTCCGATGAGAAGCAGGTTCTGCAGGGCGAACGCCCCCTCGCGCGAAACGAGCGACGAGGGTTCGGCGCGCCCGCCCAGGTGGTTGAAGCGCGCCGCGAGCAGGACCACTGAGAAGGCGATGCAGATGAACAGGAAGGCAAGGAACCACGATCCGATCGCACTGATCGCGAAGGTGTGCACCGACGGAACGATTCCGCTGCGCACGATGAAAGTGCCGAACACGACGAGCAAAAACGCGAGGATCACGAGCCCGAAGTTCCAGGCGCGCAGGCGCCCGCGTTTCTCCTGCACCTGCGAGGAGTGCAGATAGGCGGTCGTCACGAGCCACGGCATGAGGGCGACGTTTTCGACGGGATCCCAGCCCCAGTAGCCGCCCCAGCCGAGCACGTGATACGCCCACCACATCCCGAGAACGAGGCCGGTGGTCTGGAGGCTCCACGCCATCAGCGCGAAACGGCGAGTGTGCGCAATCCAGGCAGAGTCGGGCTTTCCTGCCAGCAGCGCCGCGGCCGCGAAGCAGAACGGGATTGCAAACGAAGCGAACCCCGCGAGGATGACCGGCGGGTGAATGAGCATTCCCCCGTCGCGCAGGACCGGATTGAGCCCGAGGCCGTCGGGCGGGGTGACGAAGAGCACTTCGAACGGGCTCGCGACCATCACCAGGACGATCAGGAGGAAACTCAGGATCACCGCCATCAAGCCCGCGGCGTAGGCGGCGAGCCTCACGCCGAGCGACGCGCTCGCCACCAGCGATGCGCTGCCGAGGACACCGAGCACCAGCGCCCAGTAGAGAAGGGAGCCCTGCTGCCCACCGTAGAAACCCGCGGCAACAAGCGCCGTCGGCAGTGAGAGATCGGTGTGCTCGGCGACGTAGGCGAGCGAGAAATCGTGGCTGAGCAGCGCCCACTCGAGCACCGCGCCGGCCAGCGCGATCATCACCGCGGCGGCGTAGAAAGCGCGGCGGCCAACCTGGACCATCACCGGGTTTTGCTGCCAGCCGGCCCAGAACGAAAGCACCGCGGAGAAGCCGCCCATGACGAGGGCCGCGAGGAGGGCACCGGCGCCGAGGTAGCCGAGGATCAAGGCAGCATCACTGGGTGTAAGCGGTGGTCGAGAAGCGCGACGGGCATTTGGCCAGGAGCATTCGCGCGTGAAACACGCCGTCGGCGCCGAGCTTGCCTTCCGCCACCACCGTGATGCCAGGCTTGAAGATGTCGGGCAAGGTGCCCGAGTAGTCGACTGGCATCGAGGCGGTGCCGTCCTTCTCGGTGAACGTCACGTGCAGTCCGCCCTCGGTTTTCTGCACGTCGTCCTGGACGACGCCGGCGACACGCACATCGCCGGTGCCGGTGTGCGTGCGCAGCTCGCTCACGGTGAGGTAGTACTCGGCGGAGCCACCCGACGCGTAGATCAGGTAGCCCACGCATGCGGCCACGACCAGCGCCGGCAAAGCCCACTTCATGTGGCGATCAACGCGAGATAGTGATCAAGGGTCGTCGAGTCGAGCGGCCCGGAGAACGACGCCACGACGCGCCCCTGGGAATCGATGAAGAAGGTGACCGGCGGGCCGGCGACTCCCCACGACTTGGGGCTGCCGACCACGATCGGCCCGGCCGGGTATGGGTGTGGATGGCGCTGTTCAAAGGAGCTGAACCCGTCGGAAGTGTCCTGGTAGTTCGCGCCGATAAAAGCGACCCCCGGGTGGCTGCCGGCTCCGTTCGCCAGCACGCTCAGCTCCTCCACGCACGGCGCGCACCAGGACGCCCAGAAGTTCACGACGACCGGCTTGCCCTGCAGCTGCCACACGCCGACCTGCTCGCCACGCTGGGTTGCGATCGCCAGCCGGGGCGCCGTCTTGCCGAGAACGGTTGGGTTGGCCAAGGCGGCATGCTGGAGGCCCCAGGCGAGCGACAGCATCAGGACCGAACCGAGGACGACCGCGACCGCCGCAACAACCCCAGCCCTGCGGCTCACGCGCCTGAGTCTAATTGTGTTCCGGCTCAGAAGCCTAAGTCAGGAGGGCGTTCGCCTTCGCGATCCGCGCGTACAGGCGCCCGCTCGGCTTGATCGTCCGCTCCAGGCTCTTGCGGTCGACGGCGATCAGCCCAAAATGCATCTGGTAGCCGCGGGCCCACTCGAAGTTGTCCAGGTTCGTCCAGTGGAAGTAACCCCGCACGTCGACGCCATCCTGGATGGCCAGGTGCACGTTGGAGAGGACGTCCGTCAGGTAGTGTTGGCGCAACTCGTCATCGTGGCTGGCCAGCCCGTTTTCGGTGATGTAAACCGGTTTGCCAAGTCCTTTCAGCTCGTTCAGGACAGTGCGCATCCAGGCCGGATTCGTGCTCCAGCCCATGTCGGTCTCGGGTACACCCGGAATGTTGAACCGCTTGATGAACTGGTCCCGCGGGCGCCGCGCGTCGAAGGCGGCGGACTGACCCCAGTAGTGCGCGATGCCGATGTAGTCCGACGTCGCCTCGACGACCTTGCGCAGCTGCCCTGGCGCGACCGGCCAACGGTCAACGGCCACCTGGGCCGTGTGCGCTGCCAATCGATCAAGGCGCTTCGCGGTTGCCGGCAGGAAGAGGAACTTGTGGTGGGACAGTCCCACCGGGACGTCGGGCCAGCGACGCTTGATCGCGAGGTAGGCGAGCTCGTGCGCGCGCCGCATGTTCGCGGTCACCTTGTAAAGCGAGACGAGATCGCCGTGGTGGGCGGGCGGGAACTCACCGGTCATCCATCCGTTGGCGGCGTAGATGTTGGGCTCGTTGATGGTGCACCACATCGTCACCAGGTCGCCCAGCTCGTCAACGACGCGATGCACGAAAGGTAGAAACGCCCGCGGCGACCCGGCGGCGCGCCACCCACCCTTGCGCGCGAACCAAAGCGGGCTGGTGAAGTGATGCAGCGTGACCATGGGCTGGATCCCCTGCTCGCGCAGCTCGCCGAGCACGTCGCGGTAATGGCGAATCTGCCGCGAATCGAACTCACCTTCGGATGGCTCGATCCGCGACCACTCGATCGAGAGTCGATGAGCGTTCTGGTTCATCTCGCGCAGCAAAGAGAAATCCTCGCGGTATCGGTTGTAGTGGTCGCAGGCCACTTCCGACGAATCGCCGTTCGCGATGCGTCCCGGCTGCTGTTCGAACTCCCACCAATCGGAGTTCTTGTTGTCGCCCTCGATCTGATGAGCCGCGCTGGCGGTTCCCCACAAAAAGCCATCCGGGAAGCGGTTTGATGCCACGGCGGAGGTCAGGCGGCGGCGCTCGCCTGCGCGTTCACCGCGGGCGGCGGAATGTACTCCCATGTATTGGGCGTCTCGCCTTCGAGGTCGATCCGAAGCATGCCTGCCTTGTCGACCGACTTGCGATACATCTCGCGCTCATTGTGAGGACGGCCGTCGAGCAGGATCCAGGCGGCGTTGATCGGATCCGCGTGGCTGATGACTCCCATCGTCTGGCCCGGATGCTCGCGCGCGAGCCGGCGGACGACCGCGAGAATCCGGTCGCCCATCCGGTCGATCGACTCATCTCCGGGGACGATGCCTCGCTTGGCCTTGTGCACGAACCAGAGCGGGCGGCGCAGCGGCACCTGCCAGTAAGGCAATCCCTGCAGGTAGCGGCTGAAGTCTGCCTCTCTCAGCTCGGGATCGCTTTCGAGAAGCGCGGGCTTGGCCAGCTTCTCGTTGATCAGCTTCGCGGTCTCGACGGCGCGGGCAAGAGGACTGTGGACGATGAGGTGAACGTTTTCGTTCCGAAGCCGCTCGCCGAGGGCTGTTGCCTGGGCGCGGCCGAGCGCGCTCAGCTGGAAACCGTCGAGGTGGCCGTAGAGCACCTTGCCGGGGTTCTCGACATCGGCATGGCGGATCAGGTAGATGCGGGTCTGAGGAGCCACGACTAGAGAACGGTAGTTGGTGTCAGCTGCGGTACGCGTGCACCGAGGTGCGGTTGGTGCCCGCCGAGCGACCGGTCTCGAGCGCCTGGTAACCCTCGCGCAGCAGGTTGCCCTGGTACTCGCGACTGTTGCCGATGAGGCCGGCTTCCTCGACGGCGGTCCGGAGGGCAGCCGCGATGGTGGCAGCCCCGCAGCTCACGGTGATCCGCTTCCAGCTTCCCGTCGTCGTGAAGTCGTGGGAGGCGATCGAGCGGCGGATCTTGTCAGCCGCGAGCGTCGCGCCCCCCTCGTCAGTCTCGGGCAGCACTATCGCGAAGTGCGGCGATCCGTCGGCGTCAAGGAAACCGACGGTATCGGTATCGCGAATGGCCTGTCCGAGGCGTTCGGCGATCTCCCTCAGCAGTCCCTCGACCTGAATGTGCTCGAGCTCATTGTGAATGTGCTCCGCGTGGTCGAGCTCGACCACGAGCACCGACAGGGGGCGGTGATAGCGGACCGCCCGGTTGGCCTCCTGCCCCACCAGCGCGTTGATGAACTTCGAGTTCCAGATACCGGTGGTCGGATCGACAACCCCGAACAGGGGGCTCGACGAGCGATCGATCTGGCTGTGGCCGCAGCTCGGGCAGTACTGAGACGTCTCAGGCAGCTCCGTGTTGCAGTACCAGCAGGTGGCCATGGCGGCATTCTAGGCAAGAGTGCGGGTATAAGCGCCCGTGAAACCAATGGGGGTCAGAATGCCCCTATGGCCGGCCAGGGGGAGTTTTTCGAGGTGGCGGCGGGGCCGGAGCCCAACGCGCCGCTCGCGACCAGGCTGCGCCCGAAGCGGTTTGAGGACCTGGTTGGCCAGCGCGCGGTGGTCGAGGTTTTGCGGCAGCTGACCCGCTCGGGGCACCTTCCAAGCATCGTTCTTTGGGGTCCGCCAGGGAGCGGAAAGACCACCCTGGCCGGCCTTTTGGCCACGGAAACTAGCGCGCGGATGGTGGCGATGTCGGCGGTGACGGCCGGCGTCGCCGACCTGCGCAAGGTCGTGGCCGAGGCCAAGGTGCACCGGCGGGCTGGACTGCGCACGGTCCTGTTCATCGACGAGATCCACCGCTTCAACAAGGCGCAGCAGGACGCCATCCTGCCGCACGTTGAAGACGGCACGGTCACCCTGATCGGCGCGACGACTGAAAACCCATCCTTCGAGGTCATCGCTCCGCTGCTGTCGCGAAGCCGTGTGTTCCGGCTCGAGCAGCTGGAGCACGACGAGCTCAAGCAGGTGGTTTCGCGAGGGCTGGCTGAGCTGGGTGCGCGCATCGATGAGCAAGCGATGGATGTGCTGCTCGACGGCTCGCGCGGTGACGCGCGAGTGGCGCTCAACGGCGTTGAGGCTTCAGCCGCGCTCGCGGGAAGTGTTCCGATTTCGGTGGAGCATGTCGAGGCCGCGCTGCAGCAGAGCCACCTGCTGTACGACCGCGCGGGGGACCAGCACTACGACATCGTCTCGGCGCTGATCAAAAGCGTGCGCGGCAGCGATCCCGACGCTGCCGTGTACTGGATGGCGAGGATGCTCGAGGCGGGCGAGGACCCGCTGTTCGTGGCGCGGAGGCTCGTCATCCTGGCGGCGGAGGACGTGGGCCTGGCCGACCCACATGCGCTTTCCGTCGCGATGGCGGCGCAGCAGGCGGCGCATTTTGTCGGCATGCCTGAGGCGGTGCTGCCTCTCACCGAGGCGGCGCTCTACCTGGCGCTGGCGCCCAAGTCGAACTCCGCTTTGACTTCGTATGGAGCCGCGCGCGAGCTCATCCAGGAGACGGGCAACGAGCCCGTCCCGATGCACTTGCGCAATGCGCC
>JALYSJ010000128.1 GCA_030854855.1 Candidatus Dormiibacterota bacterium | reverse complement strand
GCACGGAAATGAACCTCAGTCCGTCGCCGATCGCCACCGCCTGGCCGATGATCGGGCTCGACTTGGCGAGCGCCTCGAGGTTGGACGGCGAGATGTTCTTGCCCGCCGACGTGATGATGAGCTCCTTCTTCCGGTCCACGATCCGGAACTGGCCATCCGCGCCCAGCTCTCCGATGTCACCGCTGTGCACCCAGCCCTCGGAGTCGATCATCTCCGACGTTTTCTCCGGGTCCCTGTAGTAGCCGACCATCACATTGCCGCCACGCACCAGGAGCTCGCCGTCGTCGCCGAGCTTGACCTCGACACCATGGATCGCCTTGCCAATCGAAGGAGCCTTGTGCTCGCCTCTGGGCACCGCGGTCGCCGGTCCCGTCAGCTCGCTCATGCCCCACACCTCGTACAGCGGCATGCCGATTGCGGCCCAGAACTCGTGCACTTCGGGCCGACATGGGGCGGTCGAGGTGATCGGCAACGCGCAGCGCTCGAGCCCGATCTTCGAGCGCAGCAGCATGAACAACGGCTGCGCGCGCTCGACCACGGCGGCCAGCTCTTCGGGCACCGGCTGGCCGTCCCGCTTCAGCCGGTAGGCCGAGATCGCCGCTGCCAGCGCACCCTGCGCCATACCTCTCTTGGTCTCGTCAGGCTCGGCGGCGATTCCGGCCTGAATGCCCGACATCAGCTTTTCCCAGACGCGTGGCACACCGACGAAATACGTCGGCCGTGCTTCCAGAAGCGTGGGCAGCAGGAGGTTGACGTCTGGGCAGAACCACACTTCGTGTCCATTGGCTATCCCGCCCCACTGCGACGTGAATCTCTCGGCCACGTGCGCGAGCGGAAGGTAGCTGACAAGAGCGTTGCTTCCGAGGTCGAGGAAACGGTGGATCGATTCCAGGGTCCACGTGATGTTGTTGTGCGAATACATCACGCCCTTGGGCGGGCCGGTCGTTCCGGACGTGTAGATCAAACTGATCGGATCTTCGGGACCGACGGCTCTCGACGACGCCTGGAAATCACCCGGTGACTTCGCGTAGAGCTCGCGTCCCTTGGCCACCAGCGAATCCCAGGTAAGGACCCCGTCAGGCGCCGCACCTCGGATCAGCACCAGGTGCTTGAGGTGTGGGGTGGAGGTTCGAATGGCGAGGAACTTCGCGAGGAAACCCTCATCTTCGACGAAGGCGACGGTCGCCTCGGAGTGGTTGGCCACATACTCCACCTGCTCGGGCGCCAGGGTGTTGTAGACGCTGATCGCAGTCCCGCCGGCATGCACGATGCCCAGGTCGGCGATCACATGCTCGGGCACGTTGCGCGCCATGATCAGACCGAACTGGCCTGGCCCGAAGCCCAGCGAGCGCAGGGCCAGCGTGACCGCCGCGACCTCGTCCCGGTAGCCCTTCCAGGTCAGGGATCGCCACTCCCCGTCCTCTTTCCAGTGGAGAGCGGGCCTATCGCCCCACTTCTCGACAGCGTCCGCAAACACAGTGCAGACCGTCTTTCCGGAAACCGCTTTGTCAATTGACTCCCGTTCCGCGACCACATTCATTGTGCGGAATACACTACTCGCTGGTGGGGCGCGCTTGATCTATGTGAGATCACGCAGGTCGATCGTGACGCTGGCGATCGCCGGGCTCGCGTTCGCGATCGGATTTGGAGTCCTGGCCATCGTGGCCATGGCCCTGCCGACCGGCTGGGTCGCCGCCATCGCCCTTGGCGCCGGCTCCCTGGGCGGCTTGCTGGTCGCGGCGTGGGCCGGCTGGAGGCTGCGGACCTGGCCGTCCGGCCGGCTCGGCTTCTTCCGGGACCGGCTGGTGGTGATTCAGGGGAAGCACGAGATGCGCGCGGTCTGGGCGGCAATGGACACGGTCACCCTGTCGGAGCCCGATTCGTGGCCTCACGTGCGGCTGACCGACCGGCTCACCCTCAACTTCAAGAACGAGCCGGCGCTCCGCTTCAAGCCTGCCCACTTCGGCCTCGACCCCTCCGCCTGCCGCGATCTGATCCTCCGCCTCAGGGACGATTCCCGGCTCCGCGACCGACTGCCCGAATTTGACTCCGTACGCGACCTGGCGATCTCGCCCGTCGTCGCCGGAGAACTAATAGAGCCCCGGCTTTAGGGACGCTGGAAGCGTTCCAGCGATCATGATCGCTTCGGTGAAAGCTCTCCAGGGCCGTGACTTCCTTGACATTGCGGACCTCGATCCGCATGAGCTGCGTCAGGTGCTCGACCTCGCCCACGCCATCAAGGCGGGCCGGTGGTCCGGCCGGCCGCTCGAGGGCAGGCACGTCGCCATGCTTTTCCAGAAACCCTCCCACCGCACCCGCGTGTCATTCGAGGTCGGCATCGCCAGGCTCGGGGGCACCACCACGACCCTGTCGGAGCAGGATGTCCAGCTCGGCGTCAGGGAAACCATCGCCGACGCCGCCCGGGTGCTCGACCGCTACGTGGACCTTGTTGTCGCCCGCCTGCGCAGCCACGACGACCTACTGCAGCTCGCCGGCGCTTTGGACAAGGCCGTGATCAATGGGCTCACCGACCGCTCGCACCCCTGCCAGGTGCTCGCCGACCTCCTCACTCTCGAGGAGGTTCGGGGTGAGCTGCCCAAACAGCACGTTGTTTACGTCGGCGACGGCAACAACATCACGGCCTCGCTCATCGAAGCCTCCGCGCTCACCGGTTTCGCCCTCACCGTTGTCTCGCCGCCCGGCTTCCACCCCCAGCCTTCTGTGATCGAGCGCGCGCGTAGCATCTCTCCCACGCCGCTCCAGGTGAAGCTCACGAACGAGCTCACCGAGCTTGACGGCGCGACGGCGATCTACACCGACGTATGGGTTTCCATGGGACAGGAGAGCGAGAGGGACGGTAGGCGCAAGACCTTCGCGGAGTACCAGGTCAACCAGGCCGTGATGGACGCTGCCCCTGGCGCTGTGTTCATGCACTGCCTGCCGGCGCATCGCGGGGAAGAGGTCACCGATGAGGTCATCGATGGGCCTCGGTCGGTCGTGTTCGACCAGGCTGGCAACCGCCTTTACGCGCAGATGGCTCTGATGGCATCACTTTTCGGAAGCGCCGGATGATCCAGTTCTTCCAGCAGCTGGGCGACGTGGTCCGCCACCTGGGATGGCTCGAAGTGATCGATGTCGCGGTGGTCGCCGTCGTCCTGTATCAGCTGCTGCGACTGCTCCGCGGGACGC
>JALYSJ010000101.1 GCA_030854855.1 Candidatus Dormiibacterota bacterium | reverse complement strand
GCCACATCTGGGTGGCGACGATCGAGGCCATTCTCCGGTGGGCCGGCCTGGCCAATGACTGGTACGTGGAGGAGGTCGAGTGCGGGTGTGTGACCGGCACCTTCGACTGCGTTTTCGCCATCCGGTCGGTCGAGACTTAGACTAAGGCCCGACCCGACAACCACCTCATTAACAGTCGGTGAGCGAATGCTTTTTTATTACGCATGAGGACTTGTTTCGGGCGCTTTGATACACCCTTCGACAGGTTCGGCTCGCTCTGATTGCCGCATCCGACAGTTGGATGCGGGCGACGACTGTCTGTGGTGCTTGTTAGAGTCCCCTTTTGTGCGGTTTGCGGTCGACGTCACTGCTTGCTGGCGGCCGCAGCGCGTGGGCATGCTCACCGTCGCCGTCGAGCTGTCGAAGGCGCTGGTTGCTCATAAAGGCAATGACGACATCACTCTTTTGT
The DNA here is from genome assembly GCA_030854855.1 of Candidatus Dormiibacterota bacterium. Classification (GTDB taxonomy): domain Bacteria; phylum Chloroflexota; class Dormibacteria; order Dormibacterales; family Dormibacteraceae; genus Palsa-870. The sequence continues at coordinate 5,140 of JALYSJ010000101.1, read as the reverse complement.
GCAGCCGCGAGCGCCCAGCAGGCCTCGCGGATCTCAAGTGCGAGGCGGTCCTGTCGCCCTACCGGCACGAGCTCGCGCTGAAGACACGCTGGCTGCCCGCGATCGAGCCGCTGCTTGGCTGCGACGCGATCCTCTATCCGTATTGGCCGAGCCCACCCTTCCGTCGCGCAGGCGCGCCGCCCGCGGCGATCTTCGTTCACGACCTGGCGTTCCGGATTCGGCCGCGGGAGGTTCCCTGGCAACAGCGCCTCTATCTCGGCGCCGTCCTCGGGCGGTCGCTCCTTGGCGCGGCCGCCGTGCTTGTGCCTTCGGAGTCGACAAGGCGCGACCTGCTCGGACACTACGCAGTCCCCGGCCTGGAATCCAGGATCGAAGTGATCGCCGAAGGTCTCCCACCAGACGTACCCGCGGGGCCGCTGCCCGATGGCATCAAGCCGGGCTTCATCCTCGCCGTGGGTACTGTCGAGCCACGCAAGAACTACCCACGACTTTTGGCCGCGTTCAGGCAGATGCGCGGAAGGTCGCTACCGATCATCATCAACGGGCGGCCGGGAGTTCCCGAGCTCGTGATCGCGGGCCGCCCAGGTTGGGCATACGGAGACACGCTGCAGCGGATCGCCGCGGAGCCGGGGGTCCGGTACCTGGGCCATGTCGACGAGGCGACGCTGACGGCGCTTTACGAATCGGCGTCGGTGCTGGCGTTCCCAAGCCTGTATGAGGGCTTCGGCCTTCCACTGCTCGAGGCGATGTCCCGCGGAGTCCCCGCGGTGGTCGGTGCCGCGGGGGCGCTTCCGGAGCTGGCCGTGGGCGCGGCGATCACGGTGAACCCCGACGATGTCAACGACATCGCCGGTGCGCTCGAGAAGCTGCTGTCCGACGCGACTCTGCGCGGCAAGCTCGGCGAGGAAGGGAAGCATCGCGCCGAGAGCTTCACCTGGGCGCGCGCGGCCGGGCAGACGCTTGGCGTGCTACGCAGAATCGGAGCCGGAGCGCACACGCCAGCTCTCGTAAAGTCCCATTCGTGAAAGAGCGCATCCCCGTTGCCGTGCTGCTGGCCGGCGGCCGGCACGACTATGTGCACCTGACCCGCCCGCTCTTGAAGGCCCTCGAAGCGACGCAACATTTCCACCTCGAGGTTGTCACCAACGCGAACGAGCTGCCACTTCGCAACGCGAAGGTCTTCCTGGCGGCAAGTGATCATGCGTTGGTTACGGGCCAAGCAGCACTGCTCACTGATTTCGTCACCGGCGGTGGCGGCCTCGTCCTTCTTCATGGCACGCTCGCTGCCTGGGCCGAAAGCGCCGACCTGACGCAGCTCGCCCACTGGACTCCGAGCGGTCCCGGTCCGCTGACGCAGCTCGTCATCCGGCCGGACTCCTCGCATCCGATTACGTCGCGGCTTCGAGAGCTCAAGCTTCAGGACGAGCTTTACTTTTCAGAAGGCCCGCCCGGCGACGCCGCGGTTCTCCTGCGCGCGAGCTGGCGCTACAGCGACCAGGTGGTCGCTTACGAGCGCTCGGTGGGGGCCGGGCACTTCGTGCACCTTGGGCTGGGCCATGACGCGTCGACCTACGAGATCGATGGCTTTCAGCGGCTGGTTCAGCGAACCCTGATGTTCGCCGCCGGCCAAGTTGCCGCGCCGGCAGTCGGTGTCGGCCTCGTCGGTTATGGTGCGATCGCCCGCCTACACGCTGCCTCGATCGCAGCCACCTCCGGACTGAGCCTCGCCGGCGTGTGCGATGTGTCGGACGAGCGCCGTCAGCAGGCAGCTCATGACTGGTCGGTGCCGACACATGCGCGGGCGGAGGCGATGCTCGAGGACCCAGAGGTTGGAGTCGTCGTTGTTGGTACTCCACCGAGCATCCATTTCGACTCCGTGATGGCTGCGCTCAAGGCCGGCAAGCACGTGGTGTGCGAGAAGCCGTTTGCGATTCGTGTCGAAGACGTCGACAGGATGATCGATGCAGCGGCCGCACGCGACCGCGTCCTCACCGTGTACCAGAGCCGCCGCTGGGATCCCGATTACTTGGCGCTTCGCGACGTGGTTCGCTCCGGGCGCATCGGCGATGCCTTCTACATGGAATCGTTCATCGGCGGCTACGACCATCCATGCGATTTCTGGCACAGCCACGAGCCGATCTCCGGCGGAATGATCTACGACTGGGGATCTCACTACTTCGACTGGATCCTGCAGCTGATGCCCGATCCAGTCAGGAGCATTTCCGCGAACGCGCACAAGCGCGTGTGGCACGACGTCACCAACTCCGACCAGGTGAGGGTCGATCTCACGTATGCCGGCGGTGCGCAGGCCACGTTCTTGCAGTCGGACATCGCCTCGGTGCGTAAGCCGAAGTGGTACGTGCTCGGCACGCGGGGAGCTGTCATCGGGGAGTGGCAGGCGGAAGCGATTCCGGCGGACTTCCCGGCGCGCGTGACAGTTTTCCGGCCGGGTGACGGCGGATCTCATGAGGAGCTCATCCAGCTTTCGCCGCGAGATGACCACGGCTTCTATCGCAACCTGGCCGATCACCTGGCGTGGGACGAACCGCTTGCTGTGACCGCGCAGGAGGCCCGTCGCACCGTCGCCGTGATGGAAGCGGCGACGCGCTCGATCGCGCAAGGCGGCGCACGGCTCGAGGTGGACATATAAGCGAGCGCGTCCGCTGGGGGGTGCTCGGAGCCGCCGGGATCGCCGCCAAGGCTGTCTTGCCGGCGATTGCCAAGTCGAAGAATGGGCGAGTGGTCGCGATCGCGAGTCGCGATCCGCGGAAGGCGCGCAAGCTGGTCGAGGACTATCCCGGTGCGCACGTCCCCGACTCCTATGACGCGTTGCTCTCCGACCCCGGCATTGACGCCGTCTACATCCCCCTCGTGAACAGCGTGCACAAGGAGTGGACGCTGCGAGCGCTGGCTGCCGAAAAGCACGTGCTGTGCGAGAAGCCGCTTGCGATGAACGCTGTCGAGGCGGAAGAGATGGCCGTGGCCGCGGAGTCTTCCGGCAAGCACGTGATGGAGGCCTTCATGTATCGCTTCAACCCCCGGACACGGAGGTTTGTCGAGGCGCTCCGCGACCCGATGTATGTGCAGGCGAGCTTCGGCTTCACGGTCAAGGACAAGGCCGATTACCGGCTTGATGCTCGGCTGGGCGGCGGTGCCCTGCTCGACGTGGGCTGTTACGGCGTGAGTGTCACGCGCTGGATACTCGGCGAGCCGTCGCACGTGCTTGCGCGATCCAGGCTCCATGACGAGGTCGACATGACGACCACGGCGCTGCTCCAGTTCGACCGAAGTCAGACGGCAGCCGTGTGGGCGAGCTTCGAGTCACCGGAGATGCAGGAGCTGACGGTCGTGGCGCGCGACGGAGTGCACCGACTCGAGCAGCCGTTTTCGTCTCGTGAGGAGGCCGACTCATACCAGCTGATGGTCGAGTCGTTTGGGGAGAGCGTGATCGATGGCCGGCCTGTCGCGGTTCCGCTCAGCGAGTCGGTCGCGAACATGCGGGTTCTGGATCGGATACGAGAGGCGGCCTCTCATTCGGCGGCCGAATAGTCCATCTATACCTCTTCGGCGGAGTCATTCGGCGGCCGAATGGTTGATCTTGGTGGCCGGTCGACTCAGGTCTGGGTTAGGGCTTTGAAGCCGGGGTTGTCGTGTAGGGACTCTAGGTCTGAATCCTTGGGAGCCGCCTCTTTCAAGTCAGGTCGCATCGGGAATGCTTCGACCAGCAGCTCGAGCGCTTCGTCGATCCGGTCCTGCGCGACGCGGGTGCACGCGAGGTTGTAGAGCACGGCTCCAAGCGCTAAGGGAGGCGCGGCAAACTCGCGCATCTCGGAGGCAGCGTCCTCGTTGATCTGGTCGGCGCGCGCCGCGTCGCCGTTCTCTTTGAGATATTCGACGATGTGGAGGCGCGGGTGGATGTAGCTGTTGCGCAGCAGTGCTTCGGTGGTCGTATTGGCCATATTCCACTTGAAATCGCGATCGCCCACTTGCTCAGACAGCTGAATCAGCGCTTCCATCAGCATGTCAGCTCGTTCGGCAATGTCGGAGAGGGAAACGCCGAGGCCGCTGGCCAGCTCGGCGTCGTTGAGCTCGTCCACGTTGGCGGGCGGCGGGGTATGCGGCCGGCCATCCCTGACGTTCGCGAGCGCGTCGCGCAGGCGCTCTCGCCACATGCAAAGGTGGAACATGACCAGCGCCGCCGGCCAGCCCTTAGGCGCGGTCTCGGACTTCCTCGCCTCCGCGGCGAACTCCCGCTCCAGCTCGCGCTCGGACTCCAGCGCCTGGCGTACGTCCGTCAAGCCGGGGCGGCGCCGCAGGCGACCGCAACCAGGGCAACAAGGGCCAGCCGCTTCATAGAACGCAAGCCTACGACCAGAGAGGTCTCTTAAGCCGCTGTCTTGGGCGCGTTCTCCAATGATTCGGCAGGCACCTGGGCGGCGGGTGCCTGGACCGCCGCCACCGGGACGAGCTGCCGGAAGCCGGCCAGGGCGTGATCCCAATCGGCGAGCATCGCTCCGGCGCGGCTGGAACCTGTCCGCCGGTGATGCTCCTCGACCAGCGCGCGCAGCTCGGCGGCATCCTCGACCGGTACCTCGCGCGCGACCACGCTGTCGGAGTTGAGCTGGCTCCATGAAGTGACATATGCGACCCCGCCGGTCATGCCCGCGCCGGCATTCCAGCCGATGGGGCCCAGCGCGACGGCGACGCCGCCCGTCATGTACTCGCAGAAGTGATCGCCCGCGCCTTCGACGACGGCGGTTGCGCCGGAGTTGCGCACGCAGAGCCTCTCACCAACCCGGCCCGCGACGAAAAGCCGCCCGCCGGTCGCGCCGTAGCAGATGGTGTTGCCGGCGAGCACCGGATCGGGCGCGGCGTCGGCGGCGAAGGGGCGGATCGCAATCACCCCGCCGCCCATGCCCTTGCCGACGTAGTCCTGCGCCTGGCCCTCGAGGGTCAGCTCAATCCCTTGATCCAGGAAGGCGCCGAAGCTCTGGCCGGCGCTTCCTTCATATGTGCGCGACTCGTTCGCCGCCAGCGAGGCGCCGACGGTCCGTTGAGAGTTGTCGATCGGGCCGCTAGCGGGGGCCGGCGCGGGTGCGTCGCCGTTGCGGTCCCAGACGCGCTTGCGGGGCAGGTTCTC
>JALYSJ010000103.1 GCA_030854855.1 Candidatus Dormiibacterota bacterium | reverse complement strand
ATCGCCAAGATCGCGCTGCGCGACCGCGAGCACCTTGCCGCCCTGCACCCGAACGGCCACGGGATTCTGATGAACACGTTGAACTGGCCGGACGAGATCCGCTCGACCGAAGGCCTGAAAGGCCTCGAGGGCGACGTCAAGATCAACCCGAAGGAGCTCGAGATGGCGAAGGCTCTGATCGAGAGCCTCGCCGACACTTTCGACCCCGCCCGCTACAAGGACGAGTACAAGGATGCGGTGATGAAGGTCGTGCAGGCGAAGATCGACGGCGAGGTCATCGAAGCGCCGGCGCAGCCGCAAACCGCGAAGGTCATGGACCTCATGGAGGCGCTTCGCGCATCGGTCGAGGCGGCCAAGAAGAATCGCGCCGCGCAAAAGCGAACGCCCGCCGAGACAAAGAGGCTGCGCAAGAAAGCTTCGTAGACCCGTCGCGCCCTAATCTGGGGTCGATGCAGGAGTCGGACCAGCTTCAGATCGAGCTCGAGAACTTCCCCGACGAGATGCGGCCGATGCAGGCCGCCTCGGCTGAGGCGCCATTCAGCTCGCCCGACTACGTGTTTGAGGTGAAGTGGGATGGATTGCGATGCATCTTGTTCAAAGACCTGGACGGCAACGTACGGCTGCAAGATCGCGGCCTTCACGACATCACCGCGGACTTGCCGGAGGTGGTCGCCGCCGCCAAGCGCGTGCCGCCTGGAAGCGTCATCGACGGCGAGCTCGTCGCCACGGACAGAGACGGACGGCCGGATTATCCCCGCCTGCGCGAGCGCCTCGCCGGCGGCGCGAGCCTGCTGGAGAAGATCCCCACCGCCTACCTCGCTTTCGACGCCCTGTACCTCGAGGACAAACCGCTGCTGCGGCAGCCCGTCAGCCGCCGCCGCGCGCGCTTGAGCAAGGCGGTCGAGGCAGGCGGCCACATCTTCGTCCCGGACCACATCGAGGAAGACGGTGTCGAACTTTTCGAGGCGTGCCTCGAGCGAGGGCTGGAGGGCGTCGTCGCCAAGCACAAGCTGAGCCCGTACGTGCCGGGGCAGAGAAGCCCGTTCTGGCTGAAGGTCAAAGCGGTCAAGTCAGACGATTTCGTGGTCATCGGGTGGCTCGGCGAAAAGCCCTTCGACGCGCTCGTGGTGGGCTATCACGAGGACGGCCGCCTGCTGCCATGCGGGACTGTCGGTGGAGGCTACGACGAGACGACGTTCAGCGCGATCCGGCAAGCGCTGGCCGAGCTGGATTCTGAGGAATCCCCCCTCGACCCACCGCCGATCATGGTCAACCCCGTCCACTGGGTTCGCCCCGAGCTGGTCGTCAGCGTCCGGTACTCGGAGTGGTCGCCGGACGGAACGCTCCGATTCCCGATCTTCAACGGTCTGCGCCCGGAGGTGGACACCTCGGAGGCGATCCGGCACAGGCCGCGAGTGGTGATATCCGGGCACGTGAAGCCTGGCTCGCTTGCTTATGACCTGACTCGATTTCCCTTCTAGCCGTGGCGATGATGGAGCCAGGTCTTGACGTCGTCACCGGCGCTTTCAGCCGTACGGGGAGGTTCATCGCCGAGCGACTGCTTGCACAGGGACGGCGGGTGTGCACGCTGACCAACCATCCGCAGCGTGCAGGGGCGGAGGAGATCAAGGTTGATGTTGCGCCGCTGCAGTTCACCGACCGCACAGCTCTGGTCGAAAGCTTGCGAGGCGCCGACGTGCTCTACAACACGTACTGGATCCGCTTCCGCCATGGCCGCATCGGTTTTGGTGATGCGGTCGCCAACACGAGGACGCTGGTCAGCGCCGCGGCCGAGGCGGGAGTGCGCAAGATCGTCCACATCTCGGCGAGCAATCCTGCTGCCGGCTCTCACCTGGACTTCTTGGCCGCGAAGGCGCGCGCCGAGGAGGTGGTCGTCGGATCAGGGTTGAAGTGGGCGATCGTCAGGCCGACTCTCGTTTTCGGTCCGGGGGATGTCCTGATCAACAACGTCGCGTGGCTGCTTCGCCGGGTCCCCGTGTTCGCCATTGCAGGACTCGGCGACTATCGCGTGCAGCCTGTAGCGGTGGAAGACGTGGCTGGGTTGGCGACCTGGGCGGCGGAGCAGACACACAACCTGACAATGGATGCCGCCGGGCCGGACATCCTGACGTACACCGAGCTCGTCGAGCGGATCGCGGTCGCGGTGGGTCGCCGGCCAAAGTTCGTCTACCTGTCGCCAAGACTGATGCGGTGGGCCGCGGCGTTGGTGTCCGCATACGTCCACGACGTCTTGCTCACGCAACAGGAGCTGCAGGGGCTGATGGAAGAGATGACTGTCTCCCAGGAGAAGCCGCGCGGTTCCCGACGAATCGACAACTGGCTGCTTGCCACGTCCGACAGCATCGGCCGAAGCTACGTATCGGAGCTCGCGCGGCACTGGCGCTAGAACGGCCTAAGTTCGCTCGACGCGCTGGTACCCTGCCGGTCATGTCCTTGCCCGCGACAGGCGGTCACATCGCGGTCGAAGCGACGAACCTCGTCAAGCGCTACGGCGTGATGACCGCAGTCGACGGCGTGAGCTTTCAAATCCGGCGGGGCGAGATCGTGGGATTCCTCGGCGCCAACGGCGCAGGCAAGACCTCGACCCTGCGCATGCTCTGCGGCCTCATCACTCCCACCTCGGGCACGGTGCTGATCGACGGAATCGACATCCTCACCGACCCACTCGCCGCCAAGGCAAGGCTCGGTTACCTTGACGAGGAGCCGTTCGTCCACCCTCACCTCACCGGTCGCGAGTTCCTCAATTTCATCGCCGACCTCTACCGGATGCCCCGCGGCCCCGAGCGCCAGCAGAGCATGGAGCGGCTGCTGGGGCTCTTCGAGCTTGCAGACCGCGACAGCGAGCTGATCGGCGCGTACAGCCACGGTATGCGCCAGAAGATCGGACTGGCGTCGCTTTTGATTCGCGAGCCATCGGTGCTGCTTCTCGACGAACCTACCAACGGCCTCGATCCGCGCTCCGCGCGCCTCGTCAAGGACCTCCTCGAAGAGCTGGCCGCGCGCGGCACCGCGGTGCTGCTGTCGACCCATATCCTGGAAGTCGCGCAGGCGCTGTGCCATCGGATCGCGATCATCGACCGCGGCCACATCGTCGCGACTGGAACGATGGAGGAGCTGCGGGCGCAGACCGGCTCCGAGAAGGCGAGCCTCGAAGACCTCTTCCTGAAGCTCACCGCAGGGCCCGAATCGAAGGAGCTGATCGAGCGCCTTCTGGCATCCAACCGTTGAACTTGTCGGCGACGCGAACCATCATCGCCGCGGAGCTCATCGCCTGGCGCCATCGCTTGCTGAAGCGCAACCCCGGGCGGCTTGTCTTGCTCGCCGTGTTCCTCTTGATCGGAGGCGGGTTCATCGGTGGTGGCGCATTCACCGTCGGCGTGGCGGCAGGCCAGTTTCTACCCAGCGCCCGCGACATCATCCTGGCGGGCGCCTTCACGATGCTGTCGATCCTGATGCTCGTCATCGGCTTCCCGACCGTCATCGCATCGCTGTTCGTCGGACGCGACCTGCTTCAGCTGGTCGTCGCTCCCGTGCGTCCTATCGAGATCTTTATTTCCAGGATCGCGCTGGCGATGAGCGCGAACCTCTTGGTCAGCGGCATCTTGCTGATGGCAACCATCGGTGTCGGCGTTGGATCCCGTGCCTCTCTTGTGTACTTTCCGCTCGCGGCGCTGCTGATCGCGCTCGAGGTCCTGGTCGTGACCTCGCTGCAGACGATCCTCATGTCGGTTGTGCTGCGGTGGGTGCCCGCGCGACTTGCCCGCGATGTGGCGGCCGCGGTCGCCGGCCTTACGGGGGCGGCCTTCTATCTGCTGTGGAATCTGAACTTGCGCCAGTCGCTCACGCCGCGGAGACAGCCGGACCTGTCAAACCTGACCTCTGTCATCGAGCGGATCGAGTGGTTGCCCAGCGCGTGGCCCGGCCACGCGCTGAACGCGGTTATCGGCGGTAACGCCGGAGCAGCGGTGGTGTGGCTGTTGTTCTCGCTTGCCCTTGCGGCGCTGCTGGTCGGGGTGGCGGCGACCATGTACGAGCGAACCCTTCTCGCGGGTCTCGGGATCTTTGGCGGCCAGCGGGCAGTTTGGAAGCGTTCCGCGGCCGGCACCGTCGCTGCCGTCGACAGGGCGGGCGCCTCATCTCCCGCGCGAGCCATCGCGCGCAAGGATTGGCTCGGCTACCGCCGCGACATCCGGCGGTTGAGCCGATTGCTGCCCGCCTTCCTATTCCCCGCCGGCTACGCGGCGGCGTTTCTCCGGCCGGCGCGGGGCCTCGATGGCTTCTGGACCGAGGTCTTCCTGCTCGGCTTCATCACCATGTTCATGTCCTCAACGCTTGCCACACCATCGATACCAAGCGAGCGGCGCGGCTTCCAGCTGCTGCGTATGGCGCCCATGACGATGTGGCAGGTGATCCGCGCCAAGATCACGTTGACGCTTGTTCCGGTGCTGGCCTTCACTCTCGTTTTCACCGTCGTCGTGGCCGCCATCAGCGGAAGCGGCTTCGGACAGCTCGCGGAACTTTTGGTGCTGGTCTTGTGGCTCGGCACCGGCTTGGTCGCGATCGGTGTCGCCGCAGGCGGCATCGACCCGCACTTCGAGGCTGCCGACGATCGCCGCGCCGTGGGCAT
>JALYSJ010000058.1 GCA_030854855.1 Candidatus Dormiibacterota bacterium | reverse complement strand
CGCATATCCTGATGCCCGTGGCAAAACGCCTCACGCACCTGGATGACAAGGGCGCCGCGCGCATGGTCGACGTCGGGGCGAAGGCCACGACCGCACGCGAGGCGCTGGCTGAATGCGTGGTGCGCATGGCGCCCGCCACCTTGCGTGCGGTGAAAGAGGGCACGGCGAAGGGAGACGCGATCCAGGTCGCGCGCGTCGCGGGCATCATGGCCGCCAAGCGCACATCCGACCTCATCCCCCTGTGCCACCCGCTGCCGCTGACGAGCGTCACGGTGGACTTCGAGTTCGTGCGCGGCGGTGTGCGCGTCCTGGCGCGGGCGCGTGTCACCGGGCAGACCGGTGTCGAGATGGAGGCGCTCACCGCGGCCGCGGTGGCGGGGTTGACCCTGATCGACATGACCAAAGCAGTCGAGAAGGGGGTCTACCTCGAATCGGTGCGGCTGCTGGAGAAGTCCGGCGGGCGTTCCGGGACGTGGAAACGTAAGTGAAGGCCCACGTTATTACCGTCAGCGACAGGGCGTCGACCAAAAAGATGGCTGACGAAAGCGGGCCGGCGGTGGTGCGGATCCTGAAGCAGGGACATTTCGAGGTCTCGGGTCCAGAGGTGGTGCCCGACAATCAGACGCGGATCACCGACGCCATCGTCGCGGCGGTGGTCGGCGGCGCGGACATCGTGGTGACGACAGGGGGCACGGGCCTGGGTCCTCGCGACGTGACGCCGCAGGCGACATCCACGGTGATCGATTACGAGGTGCCTGGCATTGCGGAGGCGATGCGACTCGCGGGCACCGCGAGCACTCCGATGGCGGCACTGTCGCGTGCGATGGCGGGAGTGCGCGGGCGCACCTTGATCATCAACGTGCCCGGCAGCGTGAAGGGCGCGGCCGAGTCGCTGGAAGCGGTGATGCCGGTGGTCGGCCATGCGGTCCGTCTGCTGCGAGGCGACACCTCGCACGATTGAACCTCAATGCCGACGTCGGGGAGGGTGCTGGTGAAGACGAGGCAGTGCTCGCGTACGTCGATAGCGCGAACGTGGCGTGCGGAGTCCACGCGGGCTCGGTCTCGATCAGCATCGCCACGATGTCGCGGTGCGCTGCGCTTGGAGTCGAGGCGGGTGCGCACCCGGGGTTTGACGACCGCGCGAGCTTTGGGCGCGTCGAGCTTCCTCTGTCGGTCGAAGAGATAGAAGCGCTCGTGGCGTTTCAGGTTGCGGGTCTGCGAGCCGTCGCTCCGATCGCGTACGTCAAACTGCATGGAGCGCTGTACCACCGCTGCCAGCGGGATGGCGCAGCCGCTGACGCGGTGGCGAGGGTAGCCAGGGCAAACGGGGTTGGGCTGATGGGCCAGCCCGGCTTCGAGATCATCGCCGCGGCGAAACGCGCCGAAATTCCCGGCTATCGCGAAGGCTTCGCCGACCGCCGCATGCTGCCCGACGGCAAGCTAGCGCCGCGAACCGAGCCAGGGTCTTTGCTCGATGCGTCGAGTGCGGCGGAGCAGGCCGTGCGGCTCGCGCGGTCCGGGCTGTGCGACACGATCTGCATTCACGGTGACAGCCCGGGGGCAGGAGCCGTCGCCTTTGCAGTGCGCCGAGCGCTTGACCAGGCCGGGATAGCAACCGGGCGGTTGGTGGCGCGCGCATGACATTTCGAATCGCCGAGCTGACCGAGATCGAGGACCTGCGGAAGCTCCAGGAGCTTTTCGCGGCGGTCTGGGCGCGTTCCGCGGAGCCGGCCATCAGCTCGGATGTCATGAAGGCGCTGTCGCATTCCGGGAACTACGTATCTGGCGCATATGTGGATGACCGGCTCGTGGGCGGCCTGGTCGGTTGGTTCGGCGGCGTGCCGCCCCATGAGCTGCACCTGCATTCGCACATCCTCGGCGTGGTCGCCGGCAGCGATGCGCGCGGCCTCGGGTTTGAGCTGAAGCAGCACCAGCGCCGGTGGTGTCTCGAGCGTGGCGTCATGGTCATCGAGTGGACCACCGATCCGCTGGTGCGGCGCAACGCCTACTTCAACCTGACCAAGCTCGGCGCCCGCGCGTGCAAGTACCTCGTCAATGTCTACGGCGAGATGACGGATGGGATCAACGCGGGTGAAGAGTCCGACCGGCTCTTGATCAGCTGGCGGTTGGACACCGAATCAACCGAGGCGGCGGCCGCCGGTCGTAGCTCTGAGCCACAGCTCGATGAGCTGCGGCGCGATGGGGCCGTCGAGCTCCTTTCGATCGGAAAGGACGGCGAACCTGTCGCCGGGCATGCCGAGGGCGCGGTTTTTTCTTCGCGCGTCCTTATATGTCAGGTGCCGGATGACATCGTTGCGGTCCGGCGTTCCGACCCCGCGCGCTCGCGCTCGTGGCGCCTCGCGCTGCGCCGAGCGTTGATGGATTCGATCGCGGCCGGCTACGAGGTGAGCGGGGCGACGCGATCCGGCTGGTACGTGCTCGAAATGAGGGCGAACTAAACTTTTCGCGTGCTGCAGGTCGGAGACAAGGCTCCCGAATTCAAGCTCCCGACCACGGGTGGTTCGGAACTGACGCTCGAGGAGGCCCTCAAGAAACACAAGGCGCTCGTCTTTCTGTTCTACGTGCTCGACTTCACCGGTGGTTGAAGGATGGAGTTGACCGAGTTTCGGTCAAGGAACGAGGCGGCCGTCGCGGATGGCATCGGCATCTACGGCATCAGCGTGGATTCGGTGTTCTCACACCAGGCGTTTGCCAAAGAGCTCGGCGGACTGCCGTACGAGTTGATCGCCGACTTCGAGCGCAAGATGGTCCACGACTATGGCGTCGCCCGCGAGGACGTCGCGGGGTACTCGGGGATTGCGCGGAGAACGATCTTCATCATCGACGGTGAAGGCGTCATCCGCTGGACGTGGATCACGTCGCGTGAGCAGCCGCAACCTGATTACGACTTGGTGATCGAAGAGGCGCGCAAGGCGGCGA
>JALYSJ010000042.1 GCA_030854855.1 Candidatus Dormiibacterota bacterium | reverse complement strand
TCCTTTCTTCCCCGACCATTTCTGGCCCTATCCGATCATCGCCGTCATGATGCTGGTCGCGGTCGGCCTGCTCGCGTTTTTCGTCCAGAAAAACCTTCAGCTGGAGCAGCCTGCGGACCCCCGCGCGGTCACGATCCCGCGGCCGGACTGGTACTTCCTCTTCTTGTTCCAGCTGCTGAAGCTCGGGCCAGAGGTGATCATGTTCGGGGTCGTCCCGCCGCTTGGAGTCACCGTGCTGCTGGTGTGGCCTTTCATCGAACCGATCGTCGGACCGCGGCTTGCCAAGCGGCTGGGCTGGAAGAAGTGGCCCGTGCCTGGCCGGAACATCTACACGGGTGCCGCATGGGTGATCGGCCTGGGGCTCGTCGCGTTCCTGGAGTTCTGGGCGCTCGCCGGGCCCGGCTTCTGCTTACCGTGGTTCACCGGCTCAGTCTGCGGAGCCTAAAGCTCGACTGCTAGCGCCGCTACGGCGGCCGAGTTCAGCTCGGCCGCGACTTTGTCTTTGAGCCTGCCAGGCGTGATCTGGAGTGACTAGTTAGTTAAGTCCCATCCATATACCGGAGGGCGAGCAGCCCCGTCGCGAAGCGACCGGGCGATGCATTCAGTAAGTCACATCCTGCTCGCGCCTGGCGCGCAGAGGGAACCATCCGGGTTCCCTCTCATAACTCAGACTACCTTCGACACCTCGAGGTGCTCGTCGAGCTGATGGCTCAGCCGGGTCGCTCCGTACTCCTGGCCGACGTGCTGGTGATACGGCACGCCGCTGAACAGGTGATGACTTCGAGTCGGTATGTCGGCACCATCGGCCCATTCCTTCTTCTGCAGCGCCATGTAGCCCTGCTCCTTGCGGTGCTTGAGGTCGTGCAGCAGAACCGACATGCCGTGGCCGGCGGCGTGCTGCAGCGCGAGCGTGATGAAGATGAAGCCGACGCCCAGCTCACCGAGATCCTCCCACGTGATCGGGTTCTTCTCGTTGTACCACTTGAATGACGACGAGTAGTTGAACGCGAATCGCGCTTTCGGAAACCGCTTGCGGATCTCTGAGCAGAACTTTTCGGTCGGTGCGCGCTCGGCGGTCGGAAACTCACACCACAGAAGGTCGGGTATCCCGCTGTCCAGATACCGCAGGCCGCGGTCGAGCGCCAGCTCGATGCCGCGTTTTGACTCGGGCGCCTCGGTGGCGGACACGCCGTCGGTGCGCGCGATAATCACGAAGTCCGGGTGCCCGAGATCATCGGCGGCGCTTCGCATCATCTTGAGCTTGCCGACGAACTCGTCGGCCGAGATCAGGGCCTTGCCGGCGATATGTCCGCATCGCTTCGGCATCACCTGGTCTTCGAGGTGAGCGGCGGCGACGCCGGCGCGCAGGTACAACTCAACGGTGCGCTGCACGTTGAAAAGATTCCCGTAGCCGGCATCCATGTCAACGACGACCGGCGGGATCTCGAGGTGCACCGGCGGAGCGCCCTTCTCCGGGTCGCCCATGGCCATCGTGAGCTGGAACTTGCGCAGCGCGCTCACCGTACGGCGGGCGCCATCGGCAATCTCGACCGAGGAGTACAGGTCCATGTCCGTGGTGCCGAGGTGGCCGATGGCGAACGAGTAACCGCTGAAGTAGACGGCGTCGAAGCCGTGATACATGACGAGCTCGGCGCCCATCGGGTCGTATGTGCCGGGACCAAAGACGTAGGGCTTGGTCGCCAGCAACCGCCGCAGCCGCCGGCTCGGGTCTTCGTTGCGCGACGCGGGGACTTTGAAACCCTGCGGCAGCAGGGGCGTGGAGACAAGGTCCATCAGGCCCTCCTTCAAAGGTGGTGATTGAGTTCTGCTATTCGTTTTCGTGGTCGCAGTTGCAAGGCTCTGGGCATTCGCACTCGTGTGACGAAGGCTCGGTCTGCAGCTCCTGCGACTGTTCGGCGCGGTCCATGAGGCGGAAGTTATCAAGGACTTGTGTATAAGTCCAATTAATAGATTTGATAAATCCTATTGGAAAAACCGATGCATAGAACGCCTCAGCTGCGCGTTTCTATGAGCTTGAGAAACGCCGCCACGATGCCCTCGGGCTCGCCGGCGTCCCTCCGGCGGAACACGACGATCGAGTTGTGCATTGGCGGGGCGTCCTTCATCGCCACCACACACAGGGTGCCGCCGGCCGCTTCCCGGGCCACGGCGGTGCCGGGCAGAAGGGCAACTCCGAGTCCGCGCTCCACCATCTTCTTGGCGGCCTCGATGGAGTCGAGCTCCATCAATCCTCGAAGCTTCAACCCGGCGGCGAGAAATGCGCTCTGCGTGATCTCGTAGTAGCTCGACGTGCGGTCGAACATGATCAGCTTCTGCGCGGCGACGTCGGCCATTGCAACCGCACGGTGCTTCGTGAACGGGTGATCCGGCGCACAAACGAGAACGAGGTCCTCGGTGTGGAACGGCCGTAGCTCGAGGTCTGGATGATGGATCGTTCGCCCCAGGCCAATCTGCACCTCGTCGTGCAGGACGAGGTCCACGACGTCCTCGGAGTGACCGGTCCGGACCGACACCTCGACCCTTGGATGACTGGCGACGAAGCGCTCCAGCAGCTCGGGCAGGACATAGGTGCTCACCGCGGGAGCGGCGGCGAGCATCAGGTGCCCGGCTGAGGCGCTCATGACCTGCTCGAGGGCGTCTCGACCGTCGACGAGCGCTCGCAGGGCGCGTTCCGCGAAAGGGATCCAGGCCCGCCCGGCGTCAGTCAGCCGCATGCCGTGGGGGGTTCTGAGAAAAAGGGGGGTCCCAAGCTCCCGTTCCAGCCCTTGAAGGCGCGCGGTGAGGGTGGGCTGGGTGATGAAGAGAGCTTCGGCCGCCCGGCTCACGCTGCCCCGGCGGGCTACCTCGAGAAAGCCCTCGACCTGTACCAGCTGGATTCCGCTTGGCTTGCCGTTACGCGTCTCGTCTATGGCCACGGCCTTGGCGACAAATTCTATCTATGGGGCGCCCCCTTAGCGCCGGGAGTTTTTCAGGAGGACGACCGCTGCCGCGACGGCGAGTGCCCACACCGGACCCATCGTGATGACGAACGG
Source organism: Candidatus Dormiibacterota bacterium (assembly GCA_030854855.1). Classification (GTDB taxonomy): domain Bacteria; phylum Chloroflexota; class Dormibacteria; order Dormibacterales; family Dormibacteraceae; genus Palsa-870. The sequence goes on along the minus strand of JALYSJ010000042.1, from coordinate 3,776 downwards.
CCTGATCGTGTCGCTCGCCGAGTGGGAGTTGCGGTCGAAAGCCTCGAATACGAGGATGCTTCCGTAGACCAGGACGGCCAGCGCCGCGGCGACCCCGCCCGCGGCTGTCCACCTCATGAGTCCAGCAACGCCCAGGTTCGTCGCTCGGTTACGGAATGTTTCGGGACGATCCTGAGGTAGTCGGTGCTTAGGGTTTGAAGGTCAGCTCACCTGCGCGCACCGGAACTGTCAGGAAATTCTCGGCCGGGGCAAGCGGACATGCCCAGCGTGAGCTATAGGCACATGACGCGTTGTACGCATAGTTGAAGTCGATGGTGACTTCGTTCGAGCCTGGCGTGATTTCGAGCACGAGGCCATCCGTGTCTTTCGCAGTGTCGAAAAGATAGCGTCCGCCGCCATAAGTCTCCGTTCGCGACGTCGCGTCTCGAAACGGTACGAACAGCCCACCGGCGTATTGCACCAGGCTGAGCACGGTCAGCCGGCACGCTTCTCCGTGTAAGCGGAACGAGAGTTTGCCGGCTCGTCGGTAGCGCACCGCATTGTCCTCGCCGCCAGTGTCGATGACTAGCTCCGATCCGTCGCCCGGCTCGACTACCGCGTGCACGCGATAGGAGGGGTCGTCCGGAAAGTAGCGCAGACCTTTGAACGATTCGCGATCCTCCGGCTCGATCGGCGACTGCGGGTGCGAACCGAACAAGATATCGCGCGCACGTCTGAACTCCGACAGGGCGCTAAGGCCCCCTATCCGGTACAGATCCCCGACCCGGCGCCGCCAGTCAAGGAGGTCCAGGAGGGCTTGCGCGTCAGCGGCCTTCAACGACTACCTGTTCGGTCGGAGTGAGCTTGTAGCTGGCTTGGGGCGGCAGGTTTGCCAGGGCCTGGTGTACGTCGTCTTCCGTCGCGTCTGTGATGGCAAGCACGTAGCGGTGGGAATGAGAACCGGCGAGCGCGCTGGTCTGGATCGCCGCCGCCGCCGGCGCCGGGGCGGCGACCACCGCAGGCGCGGTGGCGATCTTCGGAGGGCGGGCGGCGGCATCCGCTCGCAACACCTTCCAGTGATAGGCGCCGACCGCCGCCGCCACTACGATCACCGCGAGGTAGTGCCCGAAGCCGAGGTTCGAGGGGTCGCTGAGCCTTGGATTCGCGCTGAAGATCTGCTGCAGCACGGCGGCCAGCATGCCCACGCTGGCGCCGAGAATCACGAGCACGCTCGCGAGAAGCGCGGCCCATACATAGAGCCGCCGGCTCAACGACTGGCGGTCCTCCGCCCATGGCGCGGGTCGCCAGTGCGTGAGCCAGACCGCCGCTCCCACGACCAGAAGGGTGATCCACAGGCTCACGGGGTTTCTCCAGTCGCTTGGCTTGACCCCGATGATCGGCGCCTCCAGCTGCTCGGCGAGCGTCCAGAGCAGGCCCCCCGCGCCGATCGCCCAGGCGGCGAGTGAGACCAGGGCGACGAGGTTCGTGTACAGGCGGCGCAGGCCTGCCTGTCGCTCGCCCTCCTGGGCTCTGGCGTCTCTTGTCAGGCGGCGCCGGACCAGGAGCCACGCAGTCCCGTACACGAGGGCCTGTGACCCGGGCGAACCCAGCGCGCTGAGGATGTCACTGCCGACACCTCCCGGGTGATCCACCACGAGGGCGCGTGCCAGAGCGACGTACAGGATCTGGCTGGCCCCGACCAGGGCGGTCGCGATGCTGACGCCGACGACGATGAAGCCCTCCAGCGCGCGCAGAGTGGAGTGCCGGTCATCGGCGACGTGATTTCGTGCGATCGCGTAGGCGTGGAAGCCCCACGCGAGAAGGGCTCCGATGAAGAGTCCCGCAGCGTCACCTATGTAACGGCCGTCGCCAATAGAGCTGTGCTGGGCTTTCAGCCAGGCAAGCTCGAGTAGGCCTCTCGCGCCGGCGAGCATCGACAGCAGCCCGACGAAGAGGATGACGTACATGTACCAGCGGCGCAGCGTGGCGGACGCGCCGGCCTCGCCGGCTGCCGCTCGATCGTGGGCAGCGATTCGGTAATGGAACGCCCACATCGCGAGAAAGACCACGGCGACCCAGGCGGCCTGAGAGGTGGCGAGCCAGTCGCGATCCGCCGCGCAGGATGAATATGTATTGAATCCGGCGCCCTTGTCCGGACGCCCGACAGCTGTGCACGTGTCGATGAGCGGGCGCAGAAGGTCGGCGGCAGTGATGGCAAGGGCGACCATGAAACCGATGGATGCGCCGAGGCACGCCCAGTAGAGGTAAAGGCGCCGGAGCGCTGATGCGCGCTCATCTGGATCGCGCATCGCGAAGCGGCGTGCGAACCAGAAGTGCACGCCCCAGACAGGGAGCGCCACCAGGGTCATCGCCGTGAAGCCGGCGAGCTGAGTCCTGCTGTTCTGAGCTGACGGATCGTTGAAGACGAAGAGCAGGACGGTGATTCCGAGGAGGGACAGCCCCGCGGCGAGGAGACCCAGCCCCGCCGCGCTCACCAGGTAGAGGTAGAGCCGGCGGAGAATCATGGCGCCGCAACCGTACTACCATGCTCGGGTGATCTCCCAAGAACTGCTCGAAATCCTGGCGTGCCCGAAATGTCACACCAAGGTGGAATTCAAGGAGCCCGACCAGCTGCGTTGCCCCAACTGCAAGGTCCGCTATCCGATCATTGACGGCATCCCCGTGATGCTGATCGAAGAGGCGAAACCTGAAAACTTATGAGAGGAAACCCGGATGGTTTCCTCTGCGCGCCAGGCGCGAGCAGGATGTGACTACTGAATGCATCGCCCGGTCGCTTCGCGGCGGGGACCCGGCCCTCATGCCCAAAGGCAGCTACACAGGCGTGTCGAAAGGGCCGGCGCTCTCCTTCCGGTATAAGGATGGGCTTTAACTAAGAAGCCACTCCTGGCAACGCTTGCGAGTCGGAAGTACAAAGTCGCGGCCGGAGTGCATCCGGCCGCCCAGGCGACGCTAGCGACCTGCTGTCAGGCGGCGCAGGCGAGCCCGCTCGTGTCCTTGGGTGTTGGGTGGGCCAGGGCATACCTGATGTCGCTGTCGATCTCGTCGTCGGTCAAGGCGTAAGCCTGGTTGGGGACCCCGGCGGAGGTCGCGAACACCAGGCCGAGCACGTGACCCTCGAGGTCGACGAGCGGGCCGCCTGAGTTGCCCGGCCGCACGCCCGCCTCGATGACGAAGATCTGTCGGGTGACCAGGTTCGAGTTGTAAATGTCCCGGCCTTCGGCGGTGATCCGTCCATCGACTACGGCCCGCAATGTTTTCTCCGGACCGCCGCCCGGGTAGCCGATCACCGCTCCCTTGGTGCCCCGGCTCGCGGGGCCGAACGGGAGCGGCGCGGCCTTGAAATCCGGGACGTACAGAACCGCGACGTCTCGCTCGGGGTCGAAGAAGACGACAGTGCCCGACATCTGCGCACCGCCTGGCGTCTGGATCGAATGCTTGCTGGTTCCCGACACGACGTGCGCGTTCGTGACGACGTAGCCGGTACCGACCGGAAAGCCGCTTCCGGTCACGAGGCCCCCGCAGCCGAAGCCGGCGACCTTGACAACCGACTGCGCCGCGTGTACCACGCCCGGGAAATCGACGGAGGTGGGAAGCGGTAGTGGCGAAGGCAGCGCTGGCTCCAGGCCCGCGAACACCGGCGGGAACGAAACTCCGGCCAGGATTCCTTGCACGCTGGCCAGGAATCCAGGTGGCTTGGGGGCAAAGTTGTCGAGCGCGTGCAGTACGACCGACCGCTGGATCTGCTGCGCGATCTCCTCGCTCGGTCCCCGCGAGAA
>JALYSJ010000008.1 GCA_030854855.1 Candidatus Dormiibacterota bacterium | reverse complement strand
GGCACGGGCACGCTGTTCGGGCCGGCGGCAGGCGCCATCTTGTTGCAGCTGCTGATCCAGTTCCTCGGCGGCAGCCTGCCGATCTCGGTCGAACTTCCATTTGTCTCGGAGAACGCGCGACCGATCTTGGCCCAGATCATCCTCGGCCTGCTGCTGATCCTGGTTGTGATCTTCATCCCCCGCGGCGTGATCGACTTCTTCGGCGGCCGGACGCGCCTGAGCTGGGCTTATCTGCGCCGGTCGCTGCGGGAAACGTCACTGTGAGTGCGGCTCCGGCGCAGCTCGAGCTGCGAGGCGTGACGAAGCGCTTCCAGGGCGTGGCCGCGGTGGACGGGGTGACGTTCGAGGTGGGGAAGGGCGAGATCGTCGGCATCATCGGTCCGAACGGCGCCGGCAAGACAACGCTGCTCAACTGCATCAGCGGCGTGTACCCCCTGGATGGAGGCGACATTCGATGGGAAGGCGGCTCAATTGCGGGAATGGCGCCGCATCGGGTCGCTGGTCTTGGGATCGGTCGCACGTTCCAGATCGTCAAGCCGTTTGGCTCGATGACGGTCCGAGAGAACGCTGCCATCGGCGCGTTGTTCGGCAACGCGGAGGGGCGCCCTGGAACAAGGCAGGCTTTCGAGAAGGCAGACGACGTGCTGGAGCTGGTCGGGCTCAAAGCAAAGGCGCGCCAGCAGGTGACGTCGCTCACAATCCCGGACCGCAAGCGGCTCGAGGTTGCCCGTGCGGTGGCTGCTCGACCACATCTCTTGCTGCTGGACGAGGTGATGGCCGGCCTCAACAACGTGGAGATCGACGCCGCGCTCGACATGGTGCGGGCGGTGCACGCAACGGGCGTGACGGTGCTGCTGATCGAGCACGTCATGCGCGTGATCGTGGGGATTTGCCGGCGCGCGATTGTCCTCAACTTCGGCCAGGTCCTGGCCCAGGGCGAGCCGGAGGCCGTGCTCCGCGACGACCGGGTGATCGAAGCCTATTTGGGGGAGCGGTATGCAAAACGGCTCAAGTCCTAAGCCGCTGCTCGAGGTCCGGGCCCTAAATGCCGGGTTCGACGCGGGACCAGTGCTGTTCGGGATCGATCTCGAGATCGCTCCGGGCGAGCTGATCGCTTTGGTGGGCGCGAATGGCGCGGGCAAGTCCACTTTGCTTGGAGTGCTTTCGGGCCTCGTCCGGGCGACTTCAGGCAAGATCACTCTTGCGGGCGAGGACGTCACCAACTCGCGCCCGGAGGCCCTTGTGCGTCAAGGCGTCGCCCATGTGCCGCAGGGACGTCGGCTGTTCGGGACGATCTCAGTCGAGAAGAACTTGATGCTGGGCGCGTACCTGCGGCGCGATAAAGAGATCCGCTCCGATTTCGTGCGGGTGCTCGACTACTTCCCGGCGCTGAAAGACAAGCTTTCGCGCGAGGCGGCCACGCTGTCGGGTGGGGAGCAACAGATGGTGGCGATCGGTCGAGGGATGATGGCGCGCCCGAAGCTCTTGATGATCGACGAGCTGTCGCTGGGCCTCGCCCCGAAAGTTGTGGATCGGCTGATCGACGTGATCCGCGACATCAACCGCGAGGGCATGGCGCTGCTGTTGGTCGAGCAGGACGTGCTGGTGGCGCTCGACGCGGCTAACCGAGCGTACGTGCTCGAGAACGGACGGGTGGCGCTGAGCGGCGCCGCGGCCGACGTTCGCGACGACCCCGGAGTGCGCAAGGCATACCTCGGTCTCTGACCTGATCACAATGGGCATGCGGTGACGGTCAAGGAGGGCTGGAAGGGGAGGTTCTTCGAAGACTTCGTGGTGGGCGACGTGTATGAGCACGCGCTGGGCCGGACGATTACGTCGGCGGACAATATCTGGTTCACCCTGCTGACCCAGAACACCGCGCCCATCCACTTCGACCACCACTACGCGGCGCAGACCGAGTTCGGGAGACCGCTCGTCAACAGCTGCCTCACGCTCGCGCTCGCGACTGGCCAATCCGTCAGCGACGTGTCGCAGAACGTGATGGCAAACCTCGGCTGGGACGAGGTTCGGCTGCCCCACCCGGTGTTCGAGGGTGACACCGTTTACTCGCGCTCCGAGGTGCTCGAGATTCGTGAGTCGAAATCGCGCAAGAACGTCGGCATCGTCACCGTGCGTACGACCGGCTTCAACCAGGACGGAACCGAGGTGATCTCTTTCAAGCGCACCGCGATGATCTACCGGCGCGGTCAGGGTGCGCGCGCGAAAGCGCCGAAGGGCTAGCGGCGATGGACTTCGATCTCTCCGAACAGCAGAAGGCGTTCCGCGATCTGATGCGCGATTTCGCCCGCAAGAGCATCGCGCCCGTCGCGCGCGAGTGGGAGCTCGCGGGCCGTTACCCCGAAGAGATCGTCGACGAGATGAAGGCGATGGGCCTGTTCGGGGTGCTGGTGCCGGAGGAGTACGGGGGCATCGCCATCGACGCGGTCTCCTACTCGATCGTGTTCGAAGAGATCTCGAAGGCGTGGATGGGCGTGGCTGGAATCATCGGGTCGCATTCGCTGGCAACGCTGATGCTGGCGCGATTCGGCACCCCTGAACAGCGCGCTCGGTGGCTGCCGGATCTTGCCAGCGGCAAGCGGCGTTCGGGAATCGCGCTCACCGAGCCGCAGGCGGGAAGCGACCTGCAGGGTATCGCCACGATCGCCAGAAGGGAGGGCGACCACTACGTGGTCAACGGCTCCAAGACGTGGATCACCAACGCGCGGCATGCCGATCCGCTGCCGGTTCTCGTGAAGACCGATCCGAACGCGCAGCCGCGCCACCGCGGCATGACCGTGTTGATGATCGAGCAGGGAACTCCAGGTTTCACGGTGGGAAAGGACCTCGACAAGCTCGGCTACAAGGGACCGGAGTCATCCGAGGTGTTCTTGAGCGACTGCCACGTGCCGGCCGAAAACTTGCTGGGAGGTGAGGAAGGCCATGGGTTGCAGCAGGCGCTTTCAGCGCTGGAGTTTGGTCGCGTCAACATCGCGGGGCGGGCGGTGGGCGTCGCGCAGGCGAGTCTCGATCGGTCGCTTGCATATGCAAGGGAGCGGCACGCATTCGGCCATCCGATTGCCGAGTTCCAGGCGATCCAGCTCAAGCTCGCGGATATGGCGACCGAGGTTCAGGCGGCGCGGCTGTTGACGTGGTGGGCGGCGTCGGCGCTCGATTCAGGCCGGCGGGCCGACCTCGAGACAGGAATGGCTAAGTTGTACGCCTCCGAGGTCTGCATCAAGGCGTCGCTCGAGGCGATGCGCATCCACGGCGGCTACGGCTACTCCACGGAGTACGAGGTCGAGCGGTTCTATCGCGATGCGCCGCTGATGGCGATCGGCGAAGGCACGAACGACATCCTCAGAACGGTGATCGCGCGCCAGCTCGTGCGTGAAGACCATTCCTGAGGGCGCGTTCCGGCCACCGCGGAGCTGGCTGTTCGCGCCCGGGCACAGCGAGAAGCTGCTGGGCAAGGTTTTCGA
>JALYSJ010000191.1 GCA_030854855.1 Candidatus Dormiibacterota bacterium | reverse complement strand
AACCTCGGCGTCGAGCCGCGCCGAGTCAGAGCCGTGCTTTTGAAGATGGTCTGCGGCGAGCTTGAGGACCTCGAGAACCGTCAATCAGGTGGGTGGCCGTCGAGAAGGGCGGCGCGCTCGGCGTTGACCAGCGCGGCAACGAGCTCATCAAGGTCGCCGTTGATTACCGAATCCAACCGATGCAGGGTCAGCTTGATCCTGTGGTCGGTCACTCGGTTCTCCTTGAAGTTGTACGTGCGGATCTTTTCGGACCTGCTGCCCGTGCCTATCATGCCGCGCCGCTGCGCCCCGATCTTTTCCTGCTGCTCCGCCAGCTTGATCTCGTAAAGGCGGGCGCGCAGAACGCGCAGCGCCTTCTCCTTATTCTGCAGCTGCGACTTCTCGTCCTGGATGCTGACCTGCATCCCGGTCGGCTTGTGCGTGATCCGGATCGCCGAGTAGGTGGTGTTCACGCTCTGGCCGCCTGGTCCTTGCGAGGTGGAGGTCTTGATCTCGATGTCCTCTGGCCTGAGCTCCACCTCGACGGGGTCGGCCTCCGGCATCACTGAGACGGTGGCGGCGGAGGTGTGGATGCGACCCTGGGCCTCCGTCTTCGGCACGCGCTGCACCCGATGCACGCCGCCTTCGAATTTCAGCTGCGAGTAGGCACCATGGCCGTGAACCTCGAAGACGACCTTGTCGAAGCCACCTTTCTCTGTCGGCGACTCCTCGACGACGTCCACCTTCCAGCCCTTGCGCTCCGCCCACTTCGTGTACATGCGGAAGAGGTCGCCGGCAAATAGAGCAGCCTCCTCCCCACCTTCCGCACCCTGGATCTCGACCACAACATCGCGGTCGTCGTTGGGATCCTTCGGCAGCAAGAGGACCTTCAATTTCTCCTCAAGCTCGGCGAGCTGCCCCGTTGCGCGGTGCTCCTCTGAACGCAGGTACTCCTGCATCTCAGCGTCCTTCTCGTGTTTCTGGAGCTCGCGCGCGGACTCGAACTCCTGCTGGGCGCGCTTGTACGCCTCGTAGATCTGCACCGTGTCGCGAAGTGCGCGCTGCTCCCGGGCGAGCTTGGTTAGCTGCGCATGGTCGGAGGCGACCTCCGGGCGCGACATCTCGGCTTCGATCTCTCGATGCCGGCGCGCGATTCCGTCCAGGCGATCGATCACGCCGCTGCTCCGGCCGTTTCCTCCTCACCCTCGCGAGCGCTGTTGAAAGCGGTGATCGCGACCTCCATCATGTCGTCGGTCGGTTCGCGGGTGGTGAACTTCTGTGTGCCGAGCACCGGCAGAAGGAGGACCTTGATTACGGAATTCGTGCGGTGGCGCGCCATGAACCGGATCGCTTCGAAGCCCGCGCCGGCGATGAGCGGGATCGCGAGCACTCGGCTGGCGATGAGCCAGAACCAGTTGGGATGGAAGACTGCGACGATGCTGAAGACGACCACGCTCACGACCAGCACGACGAGCAGGAATCCAGTCCCGCAGCGGGGGTGCAGCGTACTGGCGCGTCGCACCGACGGGACGTCTAGAGTCCAGCCCGACTCGAAGGCATTGATCGTCTTGTGCTCGGCGCCGTGGTACATGAAGACTCGCTTCACGTCAGGTAGTAGCGAGATCGCGGAGAGATAGCCCAGGACGAGCACGATGCGGACCAGGCCTTCGACAAGCACGAACTGGAAGCTGCCGCTCCGGTGGACCGCCAGGCCGGCGAGCAGGAGGGGGAGGCCGAGGAAGATCGCGAACGCGAACACACCCGCGATAGCCACCGAGGCGCTGATCTCCTTTTTGCCGATCACGATGTCTTTGCCGCCGGCGTTCATGTTGGCCGACCAGATCAGCGACTTCATGCCCAGATGCAGCTGCTCGCCGATCAGCGCGAGCCCGCGGACGAACGGCAGCTTCCAGATCGGATTGACGTAGATGGAGGCCTTCAGCTCGCCGCGGTCGACCACTATCTCTTTGGTGTTGGGCAGGCGCACAGCGACCGCGTAGTGGCGCTTGCCGCGCATCATCACGCCCTCGATGACGGCCTGGCCGCCATAGAAAAAGGGCTGCTTATCTACTGGCTTGCCCAGGGGAACCTCATCGGTCCGAACGACCAGATCCGGGATCTCCGCTCCTATTTCCGCCGCGGCCGGATCCGGCGGCGGCATCTAGTGGCCCGGAACTGAGGTCCGACGAAGACGCGAGGAACTTCGGTGCCGGGCCACTTAACTCCGGGTCTTAGCAGCCCGCTTGCGGAACCGCTCGACCTGGCCACCGGTGTCCACGATCCGCTGCGTGCCCGTGAAGAACGGGTGGCAGACGGAGCAGATCTCGGTCTTCAGCTCCTTGCGCGTCGACCCGGTCGTATACGTGTTCCCGCACACGCAGGTGACGATCGCGTCTTCGTAGAAGGTGGGGTGGATCTGTGCTTTCAAGGTCTTGACTCCAAAAACCGTAGTTTACCGGTGGAACGAACTCAGCAATGTGCTGACCTGCAGACTGGCGACTCCGAGGTAGATCACCAGCACAAGCCACGCGAAGCCCATGGCCCAGCGCGCCCCAGTTGGAACCGTCGTGTAGTACGGGTTATTCGCGTCGCGGAAGCGCTGGATCAAAGTTGGGATCCCGAGCAGGGCGATGATGATGATCAGCGGGCTGACAAGGGTGTGGAAGAACAGCGCGCCGACGCCGATCAAGGCGTAGCCGGCAACCTGGAACCACTTCGACACCGGGGCGAGAATCCACGCGCCGTCGAGCTGCCACACCGGGATCAGGTTGAACAGGTTGATGTAGAAGCCGATCAGCGCCGCCAGCAGGAGGATCGGGGAGTGCGTCGCCCCGTACAGGGCGAAGGCGGCTGTGGCACCAATGGTGCCGGCGATCGGACCGGCGATGCCGATCTGAGCCTGCTTCAAGGCGTCGGTGGGATGCGACCTCTGGAAGATGGCTGCACCCATGAAGGGGATGAAGATGGGGGCCGACGCCTTCATTCCCTG
>JALYSJ010000150.1 GCA_030854855.1 Candidatus Dormiibacterota bacterium | reverse complement strand
TGCCCTTTCATCGCCAAGCAGTGCGTTGAGAATCGATGACTTGCCGACGTTTGGGCGCCCCATGATGGCGATCCGGTCGGACTTCTCGTCGGCGGGAGTCTCGAGCTCGGGTGGAGGCAGCGCTTCGAGGACGCGGTCGAGGAAGTCCCCGACCGCGATGCCGTGCTGAGCCGAGATGAGTGACGCATCGGCGAAGCCGAGCTCGAGGATCTCGTGCGCGAAGTGGCGCTCGCTAGAAGAGTCAGCCTTGTTCGCGGCGACCACGACCTTCCGGCCGGAGCGGCGCAGAAGCTTGGCGATCTCGCGGTCGATCGGGGTCAGGCCCTGGCGGACGTCCAGCAGCAGGACGATGGCCTGCGCCTGGTCGATCGCCACCTTCGTCTGCGCCTCGATCGCACCTTGAGAGGAGTCTTTGGCGCTGTCCAGATCCAGGCCGGCGGTGTCGACGACGGTGAACTCCCGCCCGCGCCACTCGGCGACGCCGTAAAGCCGGTCCCTGGTCAGCCCCGACTGGGGGTCGACGATGGCCTTTCGCCACCCCAGGATGCGGTTGAACAGCGTCGACTTGCCGACGTTGGGGCGGCCGACGATGGCGACGATGGGGCGAGGCACGCATCAATTAGACCGGGTGGGAGGCCTCAACCACAGGATTGAGGCGGCAACCGCACAGAGAACGGCGCCGAAACCAAAGGCCGCCATCGGGCTGACGAACGTCCACAGCAGGCCGGCGGTGACGCTGGAGGCCAGGTCGGCAGCCCCGTTGATGCTGTTGAGGAAGCCGAACGCGGTGCCCAAGCGCCGCTCTTCGACCAGGGAGCTGGTGAGGGAGCTTTCGCCCGCGACCACGACCGGAGCCTGAGCCCCGACCAGCAGCGCCATGAGGGCCAGCGCCAGCCAGCCGTGGCCCACCAGGCCGACCACGCAGGCGACCGCAAAGCTCAGGTAGCCGGCGGCGAGCACCGGCGCCTTGCCGACCCTGTCGGCCAGCCAGCCGGCCGGAAACGAGACAGCGGTCCCGACCGCGTTGTGAGCGAGGTAGAAACCGACCGCTGCCGTCAGCGCGGCGGTGCGGCTCAGCTCCGGCTGCATGATCTCGGCCGCCCGCAGCGTGAAGAACGCGGAGGCGAAATTGCCCACCCCGAAGATGGCGACGGGCGCCATCAGGCGCCAGAAACCGGGAGGCATCGGCGCCTTCAGGGAGACGGGTTTCGGCGGTGTGGGCCGCGGGTCTCGCGCGAGGAGCGCGAACAGCGACACGCACAGCGCGCCTGGAATCAGCGCAAACCAGAAAACCGTGGTGAAGCCATGACCTGTCGCGATCAGCAAGAACGCCACTGCCGGACCGATCAGCGCGCCTAGCGTGTCCAGCGCCTCGTGGAATCCGAATGCCTTGCCGAGGTCTTCTTTCTCGACCGATCCGGCGAGCATCGCGGAGCGAATGGGCTGCCGCAGTCCCCGGCCCATCCAGGCCAGCGAGCGCGCCACGATGATCTGCGGCCAGGCGGTGACGGCGACCAGGAGACCGAGGCCGAAAACCGTGGCGCCGTATCCACCCACCGCCATCTGCTTGCGCCACGTGATGCGGTCGCTGTACCAGCCACTCCACAGCTTCACCGCGGCCGACGAACCGTCTCCGATGCCTTCGATCAGGCCGACGGCATACGCCGGCGCGCCCAGGCCGGCGGTGATGAACAGCGGCAGCACGGCGAACACCATCTCGTAGTTGGCATCCGCGGCGAGGTCGGCGATGCCGATGCCGAGAACATTCCGGTTGAGCCACTTGACCTTCTTGTTTGAAGGTGCGTCCTGCGCGCGCCCGGCCCCAACCACCGGGGCTTCGGGAGGCGTCAGACGACTTCCAGTGGTTCGGGTCGGAACGGGCCGCCGTCGCTGTCGGCGACGAAGCCGTTCTGGTCGACCGGTTTGCCGTTCTCGATCGAGACGATCAGGTACACATATCCCGACCACGCACGTTCGGTGTCGAAGCGCGAAGCCTGAGCAGGATGGTCGGGGTGGCTGTGGTAGTAGCCCACGATGTCGAGTCCTTCGGCGTCAGCCTCACGCTGGAT
>JALYSJ010000125.1 GCA_030854855.1 Candidatus Dormiibacterota bacterium | reverse complement strand
CTGGTTTCTGTAGGTCACACGTACCTATCGCGGTTGCCCCCGATGGGTCAGGGTTGGTCGCATGAAAGTCACCGAGATCATGTCGCGCCCGGTCATCAGCGTGACTCCTGACACCACGATCAAAGAGGCGGTGCAGCTTCTAGTTGAGCACGGCTTCTCGGCGCTCCCGGTCCTGGACGCAATAGGCGACCTGGTCGGCATCGTCTCAGAGGCGGACTTGCTCCCGGTGGAATCGCAACGCGAACCGCGCAGCCAGTCGACCCATTTGCCACCGACGGCGGGTCTCGCGCCGCGCACCGTCGCAGAGATCATGACTCGTGAAGTGCGGGTGGTTTCGGTGGCCACTGAAATCTCGCAGGCCGCCCGCATCGTGCTCGAGTCCGACATCAAGAGCGTCCCGGTATTGGAAGGAAGCAGGGTGATCGGCATCGTCAGCCGTGGGGACCTGGCCGGAGTTATCGCACGGCGAGACTACGAGATCACGGCCGAGGTCATTCGCCTGCTGGTCTGAGCCGGTCTGGTGGACTCAGCGGGCGCCCAACGGCTTTCTCGCGATCCCCAGCTCCAGGCGGATGCGCGCATCGACAGCAGTCGCGCCATGCGGGTGAACGATGAGTGGATTGAGGTCCATCTCGACGATCTCGGGCTGTGCCTCAACCAGAGCGCTCACCCGCAGCAACACATCCTCGAGCGCACCGACATCGGACTTGGGGGCCCCCCGATAGCCGTCGAGTTGAGGGAATGTCTTGAGCGAGCGAACCATTCGGCTGGCATCGCCACGTGTGATCGGCGTGATTCGCACCGACACGTCCTTGAGGAGCTCGGTCGCCGTACCGCCCGCTCCGCACGCCAGGACAGGCCCGAAATGCTGGTCCTGGACGACGCCGACCAGGATCTCGACACCCTCCGAAACGATTGGCTGCACATGGTAGCCCTGAACATGGGCGCCTGCACGCTCATAGCTCTCCGCCATCTCGAGCGCGGCCTTCTCGACGGCCTTCGCCCCCTTGAGCCCGAGCCGCACGCCCCCGGCGTCGGTTTTGTGCAGGACGCCCGGCGCGATGGCTTTCAGCGCCACGGCTGTGTTGAGGTGCCGCGCCGCGAGGCCAGCCTCGTGCGGCGAGGCGACGATGCTGGTTTCAACCTGCGGGATTCCATAGCACGTGAGAAGGTCCACGACAGCGGCTGGTGACATCCAGCCCGGTCCTGTAGCCAGGGCGGCAGCGATGATCGCCGCAGCTCGATCGTGGTCGATGCCGTCGAGCGCGGGTGGCGCCTCGTCGGCGAGCGCTCGCCAAGCGGCATATCGAGCGGCCAGTCCGAGCGCCCGTGCGGCCTCCTCGGGGAATGGGTAATAAGGCACCGCAACATCCGCCGACCGAATCACTCTCGGGGAGCCGTCCTTCGACATGAAGACGCTGAGCACGGTGATCGGTCGGGGAAGGTCCCCTACCGCAGCCTGAATGGCGTCCACCACCTCCGAGGCCTGCGTCATGAGTGGTGGAGTGAAGATCACGACCAGAGCGTCAACCTCCTTGGACGCGGCGAGAATGGCGATCGCGCGCTTGTAGTCCTCCCCACTCGCGGCCGCCAGCATGTCGACCGGGTTGCCGGTCGAAGCTGCCGCCGGCAGGAATGGCGCCAGGTCCGCCCGCACAGAATCTGGTAGGGCGGGGACGACGAGGCCGCTCGCCTCGCACGCGTCCGCGCAGAGGATAGCTGGACCACCTGCGTTGGTAAGGATGGCCACACGATTCCCCGCGGGCAGGGGTTGGCTGCCCAGCAGAAGAGCCGCATCGAACAGCTCTGACAGCGTGTCTGTGCGGATGACCCCGGCTTGTTGAAACAGAGCATCGACAGTGATGTCGGACGCCGAAAGCAGCGCGCCGGTATGCGAAGAGGTGGCACGATTTCCGGCCTGGGAGCGGCCACCCTTCACGGCGAGGATCGGCTTGCTGCGGCTGACGCGGCGCGCGATGCGCGCGAACTTGCGTGGGTTTCCGAAAGACTCGAGGTACAGCATGATCAGGTCGGTCGCGCCGTCGGCCTCCCAGAACTGCATGAGGTCGTTGCCGGAGATGTCGGCCTTGTTCCCAACCGAGACGAATGACGAGATGCCCGAGCCCAGTCCCTGCGCCCGCGCCATCACCGCAATGCCGAGACCGCCGCTCTGGGACAGGAACCCGATGCGCCCGACAACGGGCCGGTCGGGCGCGAAGGTAGCGTCGAGGTTGACGTTCAGCGCGGTGTTGATCACGCCCATGCAGTTGGGCCCGACAAGCCTCATGCCGGATTGACGGCACACCTCTAGGAGGCGGCGTTGGAGCTCGACACCATCAGGTCCGGACTCGCCAAAGCCGGCCGAGATCACCACCAAGGCGCGAACCCCTTTTTGAGCGCACTCGCGCGCCACGTCAACGACGCCGGCCGCCGGCACTGTGATCACTGCCAGCTCGACGTCCTCCTTGATGTCGAGCACCGACGCGTAGGCCGGAAGATCTTCGAGCGTGGTGGCCGAGGGATTCACCGGATAGACGGGGCCGCTGAAGCCCACCGAGACGATGTTGTGAAGCAGCTCCGCGCCGATGCCGCCGCGATTTCGCGACGCGCCGATCACGGCCACCGAGCGAGGCGCGAGCAGATGCGTGACCGCGGCGACCGCCGCGATCCGATCGCGATCCTCGAACTGGCGAACCGCGTCGGGGGTGAGCTTGGTTGGCAGCTCCGCGTGAACCTCACCAGGTTCGGAGCGCGCATGCACCGGGAAACCGCTCTCGCGCAACATCGAGAGCATGCGGTGGTTCTCGGGCCGGACGATCGCCTCTAGAGTTTCGATGCCGGCCGAGGCGGCAGCCTCGGCGAGCTGCCCGAGGAGGATCGTGCCCAGGCCGCGGCCCTGGTAGGCGTCGGCTATCGCTAGCGCAAGCTCAGCCTTGCGGGGCTCGATTTCGACATACATCGCGTGGCCGACGATCTGTTGGTCGGCGCCGGCCTGCGCCACGATCCCGTAGCGCTTGACATAGTCGACCTGGACCATCTTCTTGGCCGAAGCATCGGCGTTCGAGACGGCGGCGAAAAAGCGCAGCACGCGCGATTCCAGCGACAGGGCGGAGAAGAAGCGGGCCAGCTCTGATTCATCCTCAACGCGAATTGGCCGGACCGCGAGCGTTGAGCCGTCGCGGAGCACGATGGTCGCCTCGCGGTTAGCCGGGTATGCCGAAGTCACTGGGGATGCAATTTAGCGCCTGGCGCGCGCAGTCTTCGTTCCGCCGTAGAGATAGAAGACGAGCCCGCGGCCTTCACGTTTGGCGGAGTACATCGCGGAGTCGGCGTGCCGCATCAGCGTGTCCACGTCCCGGCCGTCGCCGGGGTACATAGCAATCCCGGCTGAAACGCCGACCTGGATCGTCTCCTTGCGCACCGAGAAGCTGCCTTGAAGTCCGGCGATGCGCTTGCGCACCATTCGTTCGGCGCCGCCGCGCCCGGCAACCCGAGGCAGAATCCACGCGAACTCGTCCCCGCCGATGCGTGCGGCGGTGTCCGTGGCGCGCAATCCTTCCTGCAACCGACCGGCAATCCCCCTCAGCAGCTCGTCCCCGACCGCATGTCCATAAGCGTCGTTGACGGCCTTGAAACCGTCGAGATCCAGCATCACGAGGGCGACTTGCTTGCCTTCTCGACGCGCGCCTTGGACTGATTGGTTGAGGCGATCGAAGAAGAGCGTGCGGTTGGGGAGGTCGGTCAGTGGATCATGCAAGGCTCGGTGCTCCAGCAGCGACTCGAATCTCCGTCGCTCGCTGATGTCTCGGATCACGG
>JALYSJ010000111.1 GCA_030854855.1 Candidatus Dormiibacterota bacterium | reverse complement strand
GGACCTCGGCCGTGACCTTGCGCCTCGGTCGCGACCAGAGCGTTGCTGCTGCCATCGGAGGCGGTCCGATCCGGGTGGTCGCCGGCGCCGGCACTGGCAAGACGGCGGTCATCGCCGAACGCTTCCGGCGCCTGGTCGCCGGCGGGGTTTCGCCGGGTGCCATCCTGGTCATGACCTTCACCGAGCGCGCGGCGGCGGAGATGCGCCAGCGGATCGAAGGGCACATCGGCGGCCAGGCGCCGGCGGTCGGGACTTTTCATTCCATCGCCCTCGGATGGCTGCGGGCTGACGGAAGGGCGGTCGGCGTGCCGCCCAGCTTTCAAATCCTGGCGGGAGCCGAGCGGTGGATTCTCACCCGCGAGCTGATGTGGCAGCTAGGAGACCCGGTGCTCACCGGCGATGAACGCCCAGACGACCTCGTCGCGCCTGCGCTGCAGATGCTCGAGCGCATGAAGCAGGAGCTCGTGCCCATCGCACGCCTCGCCTCCTGGGCTGCGACCTCTGACGATTTGGAGCGCGCCGAACTGATGAGCGCGTGCGTCCGCCTTTATCGCGCCTATGAGAAGGAATGCAGGAAGCGCCGGCTCCTCGACTTCGAGGACCTGCTCGTGCTGGCGGTGAGGATGCTCGACGAGCACCCGGCGCTGCTCGCCAAGTACACCGGTATCTACTCGCACGTGCTCGTCGACGAATACCAGGACCTCAACCTGGCGCAGGAGCGCCTGGTCGAGCTGGTCGCCTCGCAGAGCCAGCCCTTTGTCGTCGGGGACGACGATCAATCCATTTATCGATTTCGGGGAGCGTCGCGTGCCAGCCTCGAAAGGTTTCACGCCCTCTTTACGGACGCGAAAACGATCACCATCGGCCGCAACCACCGCAGCTCGAGGCGCATCGTGTCGGCGGCGGCCACGCTGATCGCCAACAACACCGGCCGGCTCGCGAAACAGCTCGTCTCCGACCTGCCCGGGCCCATGGTCGAGCTGTGGCTCTGCCCTGACGGGGTGACCGAGGCGACAGCAATCGCCTCGCGGGCGGCGGCGCTTGCCGAAAGCGGGACACCCTTGCGAGACATTGCTGTTCTGTGCCGTACCAACGCGATCGCGCGCCCGATCGCCACCGCGCTTGCCGCGCGGCAGCTGCCTCATGTGGTGATCGGCGGGCACGGCTTTCACGACCGGCCGGAGATTCGAGACGTCATCGCCCTGATGCGGGTTCTCAATGACACCGGCGACGTCGTCGCCATCGCCCGTGCGATGACACGCCCGCCGTCGAGCCTCGATCCGGGGACCGCCCTGGCGAAGCTTCGGGACCGCGGCGAGCAATCGCCTCTTGACGCTTTCAAGTCGTGGCGCGCGGCGAAGTCATTCGCCAACCTGCTCGAAGAGCTGGCGATGGAGGCTCGCCGGCTCGACGTGCGTGATCTGTTCTTCGAGCTGATGAATCGGACCCGCTATCTCGAGGTGATCGGTCCAACGGTGGAATCAAGCGAAGCAGATCGCGTCACTGCCAACGTGAGCCGGTTTGCCGAGATGATCGCGGAGTTCAGTGAAACTACAGACGATCGCTCCCTCGCCGCGTACATGCGTCACCTGGACCTCGTCCTGCTGTCCGGTGAAGACGAAGAGCCGGCGCCCGTCGAGACGGGGGATGACGCGATCCACGTCATGACGATTCATCAGGCCAAGGGCCTGGAGTTCGACGCGGTCTTCGTACCCGGGCTGGTCGAAGGGCGGCTGCCGCAGTCAGGAAGGTCGCCTCGTTTTGAGCTCCCGCCGGTCGTGCTCGAGCAGCTGGTCCGCGGTCGAGAGGACGTGGTCGCGGAGGAGCGGCGGCTCCTGTACGTCGCGATGACTCGAGCCAGGCGGCACCTCTACCTCACGCGCGCTTCGCACTACGAAGGCGGCCGGCGATGGAGAGATTCCCGCTTTCTGGAAGAGGTGAGTGCCGCGGGGCCGCGCACTGTTTGCGACCGCACATTCGAAGCCTCGGCCCCGGCTCCCACGGTCCAGGGATACGGCAGGCGGCCGGCCGAGGTGGTGCTCTCCTACAGCGCGATCGCCGCGTACCGAGATTGCCCGCGCCAGTACTGGTACCGGCAGGAGCAGCGACTGCCGGCGGTGCAGAGCGCCGAGGCGGTGCACGGAGTGATCCTCCACGAGGTCCTGCGCGAGGCGGGCGAAACCCGCAAGAAAGGCAAGGAGATAAGCGCGCGCATGTTGACGTCGATTCACGAGGAAGTGTGGGGTCGCCGACCATTTCCTGACCCGCGCCGCGCGCCGACGTTCAAACGCAACGGCGCCGCCCAGCTCGAGGCGTACCGCAAGCGGGGAGGTTTCGACGCGGCTCCGGAGTTCCTCGAGCATCCATTCAATGCCGCCATCGCCGGGCGCGCGCAGGGCGCACTTTCAAACGAGACTTGGACGCTTCGCGGCATTATCGACAGGATCGACCGCACCGACACGGGCTGGCGCATCGTCGACTACAAGAGCGGTCGAGCGCTGACTCGACGGCGGCGCGACATGCAGGTGGCTTTGTATGCTCTCGGCGCGAACACCGCGCTGCGCCTGAACCCGGTGGAGCTCGAGGTCGTCTACCTCGCGAGCGGCGAGAGCATAAAGCTCGAAAAGGTGCAGTCGCTCGTCGCTGAGGCGACGAGCCTGGGCGCCGAAGTCGCCGAGGGGGTGAGGGCGGAGAGATTCGAGGCGAGGCCCGAGCGGCGGCGGTGCCGCCTCTGCCCCTACCGACTCGCCTGCGCGGAGGCCTTGTAGCGCAACGCGAGGAGCAGGCACTCCCGCGCGATGTCGGAGGACGCGTAAGGATGCGCCAGCTCCTGGGCCCTCCGCGACATCTCCTTCCACGTCGGTCCGCCTTCGGCCAGCACCCTGACCTCGTCGAAAAGGTCTGAGTCCTTCGGGGCAAACGCTCCGACGCCGGAGTCGACTACGTAATCGACGTTCGGGGTCTCCTGTCCGGGCAAAAACCCCGTGATGATCAGTGGCAGTCCGGTGGCCAGAGCTTCGGCGATCGCGCCGGGGCCTGCTTTGGTCACGACCATGTCGCAGGCCCGCATCAGCTCCGGCATGTAGTCGACAAATCCCAACACCAGCGTCGGCGTCGCGAAGCGCATCTCCTCCAGGCGCCTTTTCAATTTCTCGTTTCGCCCACTCACGACGACCAGCTGCCACTGGTACGACTCCCACGCGAGCGCTCGCACCTGCTGCGTCAGATGCCCGACACCGGCTGCGCCGCCCATGATCAGGACGGTGAACCGCCGTTCGTCCAGGCCGAAGCGCCGGCGCAGCGCGCGCTTTTCGCCGGGAGCTGGAGGGCGGAATCGCAGGTCGACGGGAAGGCCGAGCAGCTTGATGCGATCGCCGGGCACTCGGCGCCGCAGAGCCACTTTGCGCGCGAGCTCCGTGGGGGCGATCACAAGATCCGCCTGGCTGAACGTCCATCCGCGATGGAAGTCGACGAGGTCGGTGATGACGGTCATGAGAGCGCGGGGCCGTCCGCTCTTTTTGATCGCCTGATGGCTGACGTGGTTCAGCAGCGGATGCACTGAAAGAACGACGTCCGGGTCGTGAATCTTCAAGAGCTCGGCGACCGACTTGCGCACGCCGCCGCCGAAGACCGCGCGGATCGCGGCGAACGCAGGCCGCGTGTTGCTCGTGTGGTAGACCGCTCCCCATGCTGCGCGCGAGCGGCGGATCATCGGCGAGTACAGCGACGCCAGCCTTCGCACGACCGCTGGGCCCTGACCGATCAGCGGGTCGGCGACTGTGATGATGCAGCTCGGGTCGAGGAGCTTGAGCGCGTCGGTGAGGGCGCGGGAGGCGGCACGATGGCCACCACCGGTGTCGCTGAAGAGGATAAGGATCTTCGGCGACGCGCCGGTCGGGATCGGTAGAAGTGGCGGAGCTTCTGAAATTGCGCCCTGCGCGCGCCCGGC
>JALYSJ010000105.1 GCA_030854855.1 Candidatus Dormiibacterota bacterium | reverse complement strand
GGCTTCGGTTTGGACAGCTCGGTGGCGACCGCCGCCACAACCAGGCCAAAGGCCACAAACCGCACCAGCCGCCGCACACGCCGTAAAGTCCGCATACGCAGTGAAGCGTAGTACCAAAGTAACCTTGCATGTTTTGAAGCCGTTGATGACCCGGGGGTAGATGGCAACAAAGTTCCAGTCCACGACTCGCTGGCTTCGGTGGCTGACGCCTGGTCTCCAGATCAAGCGTTGGCTTTTGCTGCTCATGGCGGCGGAGCTCATCCTGGTGCTTGGCGTCGCTTACGCCCTGAAAGAGATCTATCAGGCTGCGAAGCTGCCGTCCGAGTTCTACTGGATCACCCTGCAGTTCTTGCCCTACTGGGCACGCGCGGTCATCTTCGGCCTGTTGGGAGTGGGCCTGCTGCTCTTCAGCTACCTGAAGCTCACGCAGTCCGTCCTGGGACCCTTCCTGCCCGGCAACAGCACCAGCAGCATCGTCGAGATGATCCACGCCTTCCGCCTGCGAGGCCGCGGGCCTCGAATCGTGGCGATCGGCGGCGGCACTGGACTGAGCTCCTTGCTTCGCGGCCTGAAGGTCTACACATCGAATCTGTCGGCCATCGTCACCGTGGCGGACGACGGCGGTTCCTCAGGAAGGCTGCGAGACGAGTACCGAATCCTTCCTCCGGGCGACTTTCGACAGTGCCTCATCGCACTTGCTGATGCCGAGCCTTTGATGAAGCAGCTCTTCGATCATCGCTTCAAGGAAGGTTCGCTGGACGGCCATTCTTTTGGAAACCTTTTCATCATGGCGATGGCAGACGTCACCGGGAACTTCGAGCACGCGCTGCGGGAATCCGGCAAGGTCCTTGCGGTTAAAGGCACCATCCTTCCGTCCACGCTGCAGGACGTAACGCTGGTCGCCTCGATCAACGGCGGGACCGTCGAGGGCGAGTCGAGAATCCCCAAGCAGAATGCGCCGATCAGCCATGTGTTCCTCAAACCCGATGGTGCCCAGGTCAACCCCGAAGCGGCTCAGGCCATCCTCAACGCAGAGCTCATCACCGTCGGCCCAGGCTCGCTGTACACGTCGATCATGCCGAATCTCCTAGTCGAGGGCATGGTTGAAGCGATCAAGGCCTCACCTGCGCTCAAGATCTTCATCTGCAACCTTGCGGAGCAGAGTGGTGAGACCGAGGGCTACACGGTCGACGACTACCTGCGGGTGATCCGCGAGCATGTCGGCGCCAACCTCTTCGACTTCGTGCTCGTCAACTCCAACCTAGCGCACGCACCCACCGGAGGGCAATCGCAGGTCATCTTCAAGCCGCTCGACGCAACGAGGCACCCCGAGGTTAGGTTCATCGCGTCAGACGTGGTCAACGTGAAGTTGCCATCCCATCACGATCCCGAAAAGCTCGCCCGCACGATCATGCGGAAGGTCTGGCAGGCGTAGCGCCGCTGGACGCGCGGCCGCGCCGACGGCTGACCGTCTCGACGACGATCGTGGCGACAGCGACGTACAAGACCGACACAAGCGCATCGACTACGTAGTGCTCGCCCAGGTACACGATCGAGACCATCACCGCAGCGGACCACAGGATCAAGCCCGCCGCCAGCAGCCGGTATCGCTGCCATGCGTAAACCGCGGCGAGCATCGGAAAAGCCGCGTGTAGCGAGGGGAATGCAGCGAACTTGTTCGGATTGAAACTCTGGTAGATCGGAGTCACCATCGTGTATCCCCATAGGGCGTGGACCGTCTTGTCGTTGATCTTGACCACCTCAGGCAGCTGATACCAGGGCGGTGCGCTCGGCCAGAACAGGTAGGTCACAAAAGCCAGGAAGCACATCAGAAGGAGGGCGGCGACAAAGCGCCAGTAGTACTCGCGGCTGGTCACCCAGAACACGAACCCGACCACGATCGGCAAAACGAAGTGCATGAAATAAAACACCATCCCGATAATGTCCTGCGGGCCGACCACGCCAGGGCGATAGAAGGCGTGCTGCAGCGTCAGCGTTGGAACCGTGCCTGCAAAGACCCAACGCTCCATTCCTGAGAGGTCGTGCGGCGTGAAGTTTGTCTTCGACGCAAAACCTCTCATCGCCTCGTAGGCGAAGAAGAGCAGCAGAAAAGGTGTCCAGTCGGCGAGGAACGTACGCCCCCGGCCTAGGGCGACGGCGACGACGAGTAGCACGAGCAGAACCCACTCCGGCTCGATCGAGATTCCTCGCCAAAGCATCACTCCGAAGATCAGCGCGAGGTACGCGACGCTTCCGACGAGGATTAACCGCGGGCGTCGGACCGCGGGCTTCGTCTCAGCGGGTGCGGACAACAGCCACCGCCGCGATTTCGACCGTCGCGGAAAAGGGAAGGGCATTCGTACCCAGTGCCGCCCTGGTGTGCTTCCCGGCCTCGCCCAGCACCTCGACCAATAGGTCGGAGGCGGCGTTCATCACCTTCGGCTGATCACCGAAACCGTCGGCCGACAGTACGAAGCCGATCAACTGGGCGATTTGTTCGACATTGTCAAGGCCCGCCGCTGCCTCGAACTGCGCCAGCACGTTGAGCGCGCAGATTCGCGCCCGCGCTTGCGCCTCCTCAACGGTTACCTCGTCGGGACACCGACCGGTAAGGCGCTTGCCGTCCGCGGCCGAGACCTGGCCCGCAACGTAGAGGAGGGCGCGGCCGTCGGCGATCGGAACCAATCGCGTCGGGATATAAGAGGCCAGAGCTGCCGGCGGCGCAGGCAGCTTCAGTCCCAGCTCGTGAAGTCGCTCGTGGGGTCCAGACATGACTCGAGGGAGTCTAGCTAGTGGCGGCGGCCGCGAAGATGGGCGACGACGGCGAGGAGCACAACCAGGAGGGCTCCGACGCCAAGCCCGACATAGGGCGTCTGGGAGAGCTTGAGGACGTCGAACACGCTCGAGCCTGGTGAGGCTCCGGCGGCCGTCCGGCTCCCACTCGCGACCGGCGTCGGTGAGGCGGACGGACCCTGCGGTGTTCCTCCGGTGTCGCGGAAGACCCACAGCGCGGCCACGTGATCGGACGGCCGGAACGTGGCCACATAGAGCGTCGGAGACTCGTCATTGGAGACCGCCAGCGCGGTGATGGAGGGCATGGGCGGCAAGAGCGATATGAACGTCTGACCCGCATCATTCGTGCGCCACAACCCGCCCGAACGCGAGCCGCCGCCATCGCTTGCGACGTAGAAGCGGTCGAAGTGATCGGTGATGAAATTGATCTGCGTGTAATCAGTCGACGGCAGTGAACTGCCTCCGCTGAGAGCCGCGAACGAGGCGGCGTTGTCGTTTGACGCGAAGAGTCCCGCGCTGGTGCCGGCGATCAGAGGCCTGATGGTGCCGGTCGGAGGCAGCGGCCCGGCGGCGAGCTTGGTGACAAACGTGCCGCTGATGGCCGCATTCACGGGCGCCCAGTTCGCGCCGCTGTCGATGGTTTGAAACATCGGCAGGTTGCCGGCGGCGAGTGGTCCATCCGAACCCACCAGGATGCGCACCGGATCATGAACGGCCGCCACGGCGATGGCGTCGATACTCCTTGTCCCAAGACCAGAAAGCGACCACGAGCTTCCGTCCGGGCTGATGAAAACGCCTTTGTCGGTGCCGGCCACCATCAGCGGGAAGCTGAATCCGAAGGCACGCACGCTACGGCCCTCGAGCCCGCTTGCCGGGGACCAGGTGGCGCCGCCATCCCGGCTCACCAGCGCACCCCCGCCACGCGTGCCGGCCAACACGAGGCCGGCCTTGATCGGACTGAACGCGATGGCCGTCGGTATCGCTTTGCCGGTGTACGCGGAGGTCCAGGTCGACCCTGCATCGACGCTCCTGAGGAGCGCACCCGCGGAATTGCCGGCGACCAGGATCTGATTGTTGGCGGGATCAACCGCCAGGGCGAAGATCGCGATGCGGCCCTGGCGCGGCAGAGGCTTCATCGCCACCCACGTCGAAGGTGGAGGCGCTTCGGCGAGGACGCTGATCGCGGCGAACGCGATCGCCCAAAATGCTAAGAGCGTCGCGGCAAAACGTCGGCCAGGAAGCGACACGAGCCTGCCGATTATCA
>JALYSJ010000057.1 GCA_030854855.1 Candidatus Dormiibacterota bacterium | reverse complement strand
GCCGAAGGATCGATGGCAAAGTGTTTTGCCGCCGACGTTGCCATGGAGGTGACGACCGACGCGATCCAGGTCCTCGGCGGGTATGGATACATCAAGGAGTACCCCGTCGAGAAATGGTTTCGCGACGCGAAGATCTACCAGATCTGGGAAGGCACCGCTGAGATCCAGCGGTTGGTCATATCTCGCGCGATCTCCGGCTCACGCGGGACCATCAAGCTGCGTAATTAGGAGGGGGATCGCTGATGTTCGATCTAACCGGTAGGGTCGCCGTCGTCACCGGCGCGTCGCGAGGCCTCGGCCGACAGGACGCTCTCACACTGGCGAAGGCCGGCGCCGACGTGGTGATCACCGACATCCTGGTCGAGGACGACCCGGACCTGCAAAAGACTGCTGACGACGCGGGCAGCGTGCTCGCTCAGGTGGCGGTGTCGCAAGGTTGGGTCCACTCGAACGCGACCGCCGAAGAGATTCGCAAGATGGGCCGCCGCTCTCTCGCGATCAAGATGGACGTGACCAACCGCGAACAGGTTCGCGAGGTGTTCAAGAAGGTCAAAGACGAATTCGGCAAGATCGACATTCTCATCAACAATGCAGCCACGCTCGACCATACCGCGCAGATCCCCAACCAGTCGTATGAGCTGTGGGACCGCGATGTGAAGGTCAACCTCACCGGTGCCTTCAACTGCACCAAGGAAATGTGGCCCTATCTGGTCGAGAACAAGTGGGGCCGCATCATCTTCATGTCTTCGGTGGCCGGGACGCTAGGCGGATTTGGCCAGGCGAGCTACTCCGCGACCAAGGCAGCGTTGATCGGGCTCGCGAAAACGGCGGCGCTGGAGGGGGGGCGACACAACATCACCTCAAACGCGATTGCTCCCGGCATCATCGAGAGCGAGGCAGGCAAGGCCGCGGCCGAGACCAATCCCATGTACGACAGATTCAGGGCGCGCACTGTGTTCAAGCGTTTCGGGCAGCCTGAGGACATCGCGAACACAATCGCGTTCCTTTGCTCGAACGAGGCCAACTACATAACCGGCGCGGTGATCGAGGTGGCGGGCGGCATCCCCCTCTTCACGGCATAAGCGAACGTGGGGGAATGTGTAGACGTCAAGCGCAATGGTGCGATTGCCCGCGTGGTGATGCATCGCAAGGGCAACAACGCAATCGCCGAGGACCTGATGCAGGAGCTCGCCGCCGCATTCACGGAGCTTGGTGAGGACTCATCTGTGCGCGCGATCGTGCTTGCTTCTGAGTACGAGAAGTACTTCAGCGTCGGCGCCGATCTGACCATGCTGGGCAGCATCGACCGCAGCGCTTCGGACGCTGTGGATCAGATAGGCCGCCTCATGAAGCGGATGAACGATCACTTTTCGACGATCGAGCGATGTCCCAAGCCGGTCATTGCGGCCATCAACGGGCATGCTCTGGGCGGCGGCAGCGAGCTGACTTTGTGCTGCGATTACCGGGTCATGGTCGAGGACGGCCGCTCGCGAATCGGCCAGACCGAATCCGCGCTCGGGATAATCCCCGGCGCCGGCGGGACGCAGCGCCTACCCCGGCTGATCGGCAAGGCAAAAGCCATGCGCTACCTCATCGAGTCGACGCGACTCTCGGCTCTCGAGGCTGAAGCGGCGGGCTGGGTCGACTTCGCGGTCTCTCCGGATGAATTCCAGGCCTCTGTCGACGTGCTAGCGGCCAAGCTCGCCAAAGCCGCAACCTTCGCAATCGCGATGATCAAGGATGCGGTCCATCGCGGCTTTGACGTGCCGCTGGAGGAGGCCCTCGAGATCGAGGCACGCGATTTTGCGCGAGCCGCACTCACCACCGATGCAGCGATCGGGATCATGTCGTTCCTGTCCAAGCAGGAGCCCGAATTCACCGGATCCTGAGGACTGTCGATTCCGGCGGCTGCCGTTCGTCGTGTTCAGCAGATACCGATCAAGTTCAGCTGGAGGTCTCCGATGAAGTACGTGCTGTTGTTCGGTGGAACGATGGAGCCGGAGGACCGGGCCAAGAATCCGGCGCTGGCCGCCGCCTACGAGCGCATCAACCAGTGGTTCGACGAGTACGGTAGGGCAGGCAAGATCGTCGGCGGCCATGAGCTGCAAGGTCCGCAGACCGCAACGACGGTCCGTTTCAAGGATGGCAAGCCGATGGTGGTCGACGGGCCTTTCATCGAAGCCAAGGAAGTGATCGGCGGTTACGCAGAGCTAGAGGTCGAGGATCTCGACGAGGCGCTCCAGATCGCGAAGACCTGGCCGGGCGGAACCAGTGTTGAAGTCCGTCCGATCGTGGAATCCTGAAGGCGCTGACGAACCCACGGGCAACCACCGAGGCCGCTCTCGCCGCCGTCTTCCGCGAGGAGGCGGGACGGCTGACCAGCGCCATGGTCCGCATCATTGGCAACTTCGACATCGCCGAAGAGGTGGTGCAGGACAGCATCGTGGCTGCCCTGGAAACATGGCC
Source organism: Candidatus Dormiibacterota bacterium (assembly GCA_030854855.1). Lineage (GTDB taxonomy): Bacteria > Chloroflexota > Dormibacteria > Dormibacterales > Dormibacteraceae > Palsa-870. The sequence continues at coordinate 9,389 of JALYSJ010000057.1, read as the reverse complement.
GGCGCACGGTGTTCCCGACAAGCCTGGCGCCTGGCTGATGACCACCGCGAAACGACGGGCGATCGACATCCTGCGGCGCGACCAGCGCCACCAGGAGAAGATCGCGCTGCTGGAGAGCTCGACCGTGCCCTCTGATCCCGTCGAGGTGGATGACCGGCTGCGGCTCATCTTCACGTGCTGCCACCCGGCGCTTGCGCAAGAGGCGCAGGTTGCGCTCACGCTCCGTGCGGTCGCCGGCTTCACGACACCGGACATTGCCGCCGCGTTCCTGGTTTCCGAGGCGACCATGGCCCAGCGGATCGTGCGGGCCAAGCGCAAGATCGTCGCCGCCAACATTCCTTTCCGCATGCCCAAGGGAGAGGAGATGGCGGGGCGGCTGGACGCCGTTCTGGCCGTCCTCTATCTGATGTTCAACGAGGGCTATCTCAGCCGCGGCGCTCAGGTCGCCATGCGACGCGATCTTGCCGAGGACGCGATCTGGCTCACGCGCCTGGTGGATAGGCTCCTGCCGGAGCAAGCGGAGGTGATCGGTTTGCTGGCCCTGATGAAGCTCCACCTTGGGCGTGCCCGCGCACGGCTCGACCAATCTGGTGAGCTGGTGCTCCTACCGGATCAGGACCGAAAGCTTTGGGATCGTGCCGCCATCGCAGAAGGAATCAAGCTTGTCGAACGAGCGGGAGCGATGCATGCGCCGGGCCCGTATCAGCTTCAGGCGGCGATCGCCGCCGTTCATTCGGAAGCAGGTTCCTGGGCCGAGACCGACTGGCACCAAATCGTGCTGCTCTATGACGCGCTGCTGCGGATGGGCGACAGTCCCGTGGTGAGGCTGAACCGTGCTGTCGCGCTGAGTCAGGTCGCGGGGCCTGCGGTTGCCCTGGGAGAGGTCAATGACCTTGCGATCTCACTCGGCGACTATCACCTGTTCCACTCCACTCGGGCCGAGCTGCTGGACCAGCTTGGCGAACCTGCGCTTGCCCGCGAGGCACTATTGCGCGCGCTCGAGCTGTGCCAGAACCCAGCTGAACGCTCGCTGCTGGAGCGAAAGCTGGAGCGTTAGCCCGAGCCTGCCATCCCCAGCTGAGCCGAGCGCCGGCGTACGACCTCGACGACCTCGTCGACTCTTTTGGGATCAGTCCCGAGGCAGCGTATGACCAGTTCCTTGGTTTCGAAGTTCGGATACGAGCCCACCGAAACGTCAGGAAAGCCCAGCTCGAGCTCGGTCATCAGCGGATAGAAGCGCGCCTCCACGGCAAACGTGAAGCGAAGCTCGCGAACAGTGGTGGCTGAGCCGTCGGACAGAAACTGGGGCTCGATCTCCTCGGTGAAGATTCCTTTCAGCTCCAGCGGGACTCCAGGTAGCACGAAGACCTGCTTGCCATTCGCCTCGTACACGACCCCAGGCGCCATACCGCGCCTGTTCTTGAAGACCTTCAGTGGGCTTGCTGGGATGCGCGCCATGCGCAGGTTTCCCTCGGTCACGTCGGGGGAATCGAGCAGACCGGCCTCATGCATGCGTTGAACGCGGCGCTCGATCCGGGCGCGTGTCTCCTCCCACACGATGAGCTCCCGGCCCAGGGCCTCCGCGAGCGCGGCAAATGTGCGGTCGTCAGGCGTCGGGCCTAGGCCTCCGGAGCAAAAGAGATGTGTGACTTCCTCATCGACGAGCTCACGCTTCACCTGACCCACGATCTCCCGGGGACGGTCGCGAATCGCCGTGACGCGCTTGACGGGAAAGCCCAGGAGCCGCAAGCGTTCTGCCAGCCAATGTGAGTTCGTATCGAGCGTGAAACCGCCGACCAGCTCGTCGCCGATCGCCACGATGCTTGAGGTGGGCATCCGAGCAACATATAACCTCGAACAATGGAGCGCTTGCACGGCCTCATCCACGGCGAGGTGCAGGGTGTCGGTTTTCGCTACTTCCTGATGCGAGAGGCACAGCGCCTGGGCTTGCGCGGATGGGTGCGCAATCGGGATGACGGAACCGTGGAGTTCGTCGCCGAGGGGAGCCGCCCGGACCTCGAGCGGTTGAAGCAGGCGGCCGAGAAGGGTCCTCGGATGGCCCGAGTGGACAGGGTGAACGCAGAGTGGTCGGCAGGCACGGGCGGCCTCGACGCCTTCGACCTCACCGGGTGAGGAATCCGAGATCCGATAGCCAAACTCCGGTTCGTTTAACCTAACTGTCCGCAGGAAACAGGACACTCCGCGCGCGGCCGGGATGAGGCCCTGCCGCGATTTCAGTTGGCTAAAGATTTCAGGGAGAGGGTAAGTGGACCCCAACATGGTTCTGTTCGGCGTGGCCGGCGGCCTCGCCGCCGTGCTGTTCGCAATCGCTCTCATCTTTCTTGTCCTGCGCATGCCGACTGGGAACGACCGTATGCGCGAGATCGCAGCGGCGATCCAGGAGGGCGCATCCGCTTACCTGAACCGCCAGTACACCGTGATCGCGATCATCGGCGCCGTCATCGCGGTCGTCATCGGGATCTCCATCAACTGGAAGACCGCGGTGCTCTTCGTCGTCGGAGCGGTGCTTTCCGCGGCCGCGGGGTACGTCGGCATGAACATCGCGGTGCGCTCGAACCTGCGCACGGCAGAGGCCGCGCGCGGAGGGCTGAACAACGCCCTGCAGGTCGCATTTCGCGGCGGCGCTGTCACCGGGTTCATGGTCGTCGGCCTCGGATTGCTCGGCGTCTCCGCCGCTTACTTGATTTTCAAGGACCCCAACGCTCTGGTCGGCCTCGCCTTCGGCGCCAGCCTTGTCTCGGTGTTCGCCCGCCTGGGCGGCGGCATCTACACGAAGGCGGCTGACGTCGGGGCGGACCTCGTGGGCAAGGTCGAGGCCGGAATTCCGGAGGACGACCCGCGCAACCCTGCTGTCATCGCTGACAACGTCGGCGACAACGTCGGCGACTGCGCGGGCATGGCCGCAGACCTGTTCGAGACCTACGCCGTGACGATGATCGCGGCGATGCTACTCGGCTCCCTGCTGTTCAAGGACCAGGTCGGGTGGGTGGTCTACCCGCTTCTCCTCGGAGCGGTGAGCGTGGTCGGTTCGATCGTCGGCACGTTCTTCGTCCGGATCTTCAACCCGAAATGGATCATGGGCGCCCTCTACGCGGGCCTGCTGGTCGCGGTGGCGATCGCCATCGCCGGCTTCTACCTAGTGACGCAGTACATGAAAGGGAACGGTTACTTGCACGCGGGTGGCGGGGTGAGCGATCCCAGCAACCTCTTCTTCGCCGCGCTGATCGGCGTGGTCACGACGGTACTGATCGTGGCCATCACGGAGTTCTTCACCGAGACCGCCTACTGGCCCGTCCACCTCATTGCGAAAGCCTCGGTAACGGGGCACGCCACCAACATCATCGCCGGGCAGGCGATCGGCATGATGGCCACCGCCCTGCCGGTAGTCGTGATCGGAATCAGCATCCTGGCCAGCTATGGGCTAGGCGGTCTGTACGGCATCGCGATTGCCGCCACCGCCATGCTGTCGATGACCGGGATCATCGTCGCGATCGATTCTTACGGCCCGATCACTGATAACGCCGGTGGTATCGCCGAGATGGCGAACCTACCTCCAGAGATCCGCGGCATCACCGACCGGCTGGACGCGGTTGGCAACACCACCAAGGCCGTGACCAAGGGCTACGCGATCGGATCCGCGGGGCTGGCCGCACTGGTTCTGTTCTCCTCGTACAACCAGGAGCTGATCCAGGCGGGCCACAAGATCACATTCGAGCTGAACGACCCGACGGTCATCGTCGGCCTCTTTCTGGGCGGCATCCTGCCGTTCCTCTTCGGCTCGCTCGCCATGCTTGCCGTCGGCCGCGCCGGCGGCCTGGTGGTCGAAGAGGTCCGGCGCCAGTTCCGCGAGATCCCGGGCATCATGCAGGGAACCGCCAAGCCCGAATACGGGACCGCCGTGCGCATAGTGACCGCGGCCGCCCAGCGCGAGATGATCCTCCCGGGAATCATTCCCGTAGTGGCGCCGATCGCGGTCGGATTCATCCTCGGCCCGCGAGCCCTGGGCGGCATGCTGGTCGGAGCCATCATCACCGGCCTGTTCCTGGCCCTTCAGATGACCAGCGGAGGGGCTGCCTGGGACAACGCCAAGAAGTACATCGAGGAGGGCCACCTCGGGGGCAAGGGATCGGACGCTCACAAGGCGGCGGTCACCGGAGACACGGTGGGTGACCCGAACAAGGACACCGCCGGGCCGGCGATCAACCCGATGATCAAGGTGGTGAACATCATTGCCATCCTCATCGCGGGAGCTATCGCCGCACATTCCCTGATGAACTGACGGCGGTAGACTCGTTCGTGGGGTGGACGACTACCAGAAGGAGATCGCCGACCTCGAACTTCAGGTCGACCGGCTGGTCGAGGAGGAGGGCGACGCCAAGACCATCGCCGAGCTTTCGATGCAGCTCGAGATCCTCAAAACGATCTATGCCCGCGCCACCGATCTCTACTCGCGTGGGCTGAAAGACGAAGGGCTGCGCTACGGCCTGCGCATCCAGGGCTATGGTGACTGGACCATCGACAACGTGTACGCGTTCGTGTACGAACGATCAGTGGAACTCGAACCGAACGCGCACAGCGCATTCTTAGGCGGCATCAAGGCCGCCGACTTCGCGTTGATGCTCAACCCGTGATTGGAGACTGCTGAGGAGAGAGGAAATGGAAACTCCGCTGACCCCGCTCGAGTTTGCGCGCCGCACTAGAAAGCTGTATGGGGATCGAGAGGGAGTCGTGGACGGCGACCTCCGCCTCACTTACGCGCAGTTCTTCGACCGCTGCGACAAGTGGTCCGCCGCGCTCCAAGAGATGGGAGTCAACCAGGGCGACCGGGTTGCCTACATCTCGCCCAATACTCACGAGCAGCTCGAATCCTTCTACGCCGTTCCTCAGATCGGCGCCGTCCTGGTCCCCATCAATTTCCGCCTTACGGCCGAGGACTTCGTCTACATCGCATCGCATTCGGGCGCCACCGTGCTTTGCGTGCACCCGGATTACGTCGAGGCTATCGACGGCGTGCGGGACCAGCTGGGCGGAGTGAAGCATTTTGTCGTGCTCGGAAAGTCCGATGGGCGCAAGGGATGGCTCGAATACGAGGCGGAGCTGCGTCGGTCGCGACCGGAGTTCCATCGCCCCAAGATCGCGGAGACAGATCTCATCACCCTGAACTACACGAGCGGCACGACCGCCAAACCGAAGGGAGTGATGATCACTCATCGCAACGCGTGGATGAACGCCGTCGGCACGCTGGTCCACCTTCACCTTGGGGTCGACGACCGGTACCTCTGGACGCTGCCGATGTTTCATGCCAACGGCTGGACGTTCGTCTGGATCGTCACGGCGGTTGGCGGCACCCACATCTGCCTGCCCAAGGTCGAGCCAGGCCGCATCTTCGACTTGATCCGCAAAGAGCACGTCGGTTGGCTTTGCGCCGCCCCGACGATCCTCATCTCGCTCGCCAACGCGCCGGCAGACGTGCGAGGCGACGTGCCCAAGGGCGTGAGGGTGATCACCGCGGGCGCTCCCCCGGCCGCCGCCACGATCGAACGCATGGAGGGCGAGTTCGGGTGGGAGGTGACGCAGGTGTATGGGCTGACGGAAACGGCGCCATTCATCACGGTGTGCGAACCGCGTCCGGAGCATCAGAAGTTGAAGGCGGACGAGAGGGCCGTGATCAAGGCGCGCCAGGGGGTCGAGCTCATCACGTCCGGCGAGCTGCGAGTGGTCGACAGCGAGCTGAAGGACGTGGCCGCCGACGGTCAGGCGCTGGGCGAGATCGTCGTCAGGGGCAACGTCGTCATGCGCGGTTACTACAACGACCCCGAGGCGACGCAAAAGGTGATGGGCGACGGCTGGTTCCACACCGGCGACGCCGCCGTGATGCATCCGGACGGGTACGCAGAGATCCGCGACCGTATTAAGGACGTGATCATCAGCGGTGGCGAGAACATCTCGTCCGTCGAGGTGGAAGGAGTCTTGCTGCGCCACCCGGCGGTGCAGGAGGTCGCCATCGTCGGCCTGCCGCACGAGAAGTGGGGAGAGGCTCCTCACGCCTATGTCGTCCTGAGGTCGGGCGCCAGCGCTACCGAGCCCGAGCTGATCGCCTATACGCGCGACCGGCTGGCCCACTTCAAGGCTCCGCACAGCGTGAAATTCGTTCAGGAGCTGCCGAAAACTGCGACCGGAAAAATCCAGAAGTACGTGTTGAGAAAGGGAGCGGCGGCGATCGCCCGGCAGTAAACCGGTCCGATTCCCGCATCCGACAGTGGAGTGCGGGCTACACGCCAGTCGTCACCACCAGCTGCGTCTTCGCGCGACTCTCTTGTAATAGCGGTCCTCCAGCCACCCGACTGGCTTCAGGAGGTAGAGCGAACCCAGTAGCCGCCAGCCGCCACCAAGCTCCCTCAGCACCCGGCTGATCCCCGCCGCGCCCTCGAACCGCCCACCTTTTTCGACTGCCCAGGACGCTCGATCGACCTCCGCGCGGGTCAGGCCCAATGCTTCGATCAGCCCCGGCTCCTGGTTCGGCCGCGGCGCCACCCGCCCGCGGCGATCGTGCCTTGCGACCCATCGGGCCAGCCGCGTGCAGAACTCGCAGTCGCCGTCGTAAACAAGCGTCAGGCGATCGTCTGCCACCGCCCGAAACTACACTCATTCCTGAAATGGGGGGGCTGGAGCTACCCGAGCGCTACAACGTCGGCGCGGACCTGCTCGAGCGGAACCTGAACGCCGGTCGCTCGAAGAAGCTGGCGATAGCTTCCGCCGCCAAGGACATCACCTACGGGGACCTTTTCAAACTCGCGTGCGGGGCGGCGCAGCAGCTGCACGAGCTTGGCGTCAGGCGCGAAGAGCGCGTCCTTCTAGTGGCCTACGACAGTCCCGGTTGGGTCGCTGCGTTTCTGGGCGCGATCCGCCTGGGCGCCATCCCCGTACCTGTGAACCCTCTGCTCCAGCGCAGCGAGGACTACGACCACTTCATCGACGACTCACTTGCACGAGTGGTGTTCGTGGACGCCAACACGGAGGAAAAGCTGAAGCCGGCGGTGGCTCGGGCCGCCGGCGCGCCTCGCCTGCTGCGGAACGACCAGATCGCGCCGGGTCCCGAGGTGCCGGCGGCGCCCACTCGTCGGGACGACATGGCGTTCTGGCTCTACAGCTCGGGCTCGACGGGCAAGCCGAAGGCGGTCGTCCACCTGCAGCACGACATTCCGTACACGTGTATCACCTATGGCGAGCAGGTGCTCGGCATGACGGAGCACGACATCACTTTTTCGACCACCGGCCTTTTTCACGCATACGGCTTTGGCAATAACCTCAGCCTCCCTTACTGGGTCGGCGCCACCACGGTGCTGCACGGCGGGCGCTCCACTCCGGAGACCACGCTGAGCACGATTGAGAGGCGGCGCCCGACGCTCTTTTTCTCTGCGCCGACTCACTACAACGCGATCCTGAACTTCGAAGGTGCCAAGGGTCGCAACCTCTCCTCGATCCGCCTCTGTGTGGCCGCGGCCGAAGCCCTGCCCGCAGAGGTGTGGCGGCGCTGGAAGGATGCCTTCGGCCTGACCATCCTCGACGGGGTCGGTTCGACCGAGATGCTGCATATTTACTGCTCGAACCGCCTCGACGATGTGCGGCCGGGTTCGAGCGGCAAGCCCGTCCCCGGCTACGAGTTGAAGATCCTCGACGATGAGAGCCACCCGCTGCCTCCCGGCCAGGCCGGTGATCTCTACGTGAAGGGCGACAGCGCCCTGGCACTTTACTGGGCGCAGCATGAGAAGAGCAAGCGGTCGATCCTTGGCGAGTGGTTCTTCACGGGAGATCGCTATCGCCTGGACGACGACGGGTACTACTGGTACGAGGGACGCTCGGACGACATGATCAAGGTGAGCGGTCTTTGGGTCTCACCGATCGAGATCGAGTCCGCGCTCATGGAGCATGCCGCGGTCGCCGAGAGCGCGGTGGTCGGCATCGATGTCGATGGCTTCACGAAGATCAAAGCATTCGTTATCACAAAAGGCGGGGTAACCGCTGGTGATGGACTCGTGACCGAGCTTCAGGAGCACTGCAAGACCCGCTTGCAGCGGTTCCAGTACCCGCATTTGATCGAGTTTGTCCCGGAGCTTCCGAAGACAGTGACGGGAAAGATCCAGCGTTACAAACTCCGCGCCCCGACGCGCGAGGCGGTCTCCAGCTGATGCCGAAACACATCGCGGTCATGCCGTGTGACGGCGCAGGCAAGGAGGTAGTTCCGGAAGCGATCAAGGTGCTGCGTGCCGCGGGAGCCGACTTCGAGTTCGAGGAATTCGACGTCAACGCGGACTCCTATCTGCGGACCCGCGTGGCCATTCCCGACGACGTGTGGTCACAGCTCGAGAAGGCGGACGCGATCCTTTTCGGATCAGTCGGTGATCCCCGAGTGCCGGACGCCGAATACCTCGCCGGCGTGCTGCTGCGCTTGCGTTTCGAGCTCGATCTCTACGTCAACCTGCGTCCGGCGAAGCTGTACGACGACAGGCTGTCGCCACTCCGCCGGGAGGACCGGCGTGCGGTCAACCTGCTGGTGGTACGCGAGAACACCGAGGGCCTGTATGTCGGCCTGGGCGGCCGCTTCAAGAAAGGGACCGATCACGAGGTTGCCATCCAGGAGGATCTCAACACCTACACGGGCGTGACCCGAATTCTCGAATACGCCTTTCAGGTCGCACAGCGTGAGGTCGTGATGGTCGACAAGTCCAACGCCATGACTCACGCCGGTGCGTTATGGCAGGCGCGTTGGAAGGCGGTCGCGGCCGGTCACCCCAAGATCAAGACGCGCCACCTGTTCGTCGATGCCGCCGCTATGCAGTTGGTCAAGGACCCGAGTCAGTTCGAAGTGATCGTCACGGGCAACCTGTTCGGCGACATCCTGTCGGATCTCACCGCAGAGCTCATCGGCGGCATGGGCATCGCCCCGTCCGCCAACATCAATCCCCAGACGAAGCGCGGCCTCTTCGAACCGGTGCACGGCACGGCGCCGGACATCGCCGGACGGGGGCTCGTCAACCCGATCGGGGCGATTCTGAGCGCATCTATGATGGTGAGACACCTGGGTTATGAGGAAATGGCAGACGCGATCGAGGGTGCGGTCGAATCGGCCATTCGCGCGGGTGAAACTACACACGACCTCGGCGGCAACCTGTCGACGAGTGAATGCGGTAACGCGGTCGCGAAAAGGTTGAGGGACTAAGCAATGGGCATGACCATGACGGAGAAGATCCTGGCTCGCGGAGCCGGTCGCGAAAGCGTGCGCCCGGGCGACCTTCTGCTGGCCAAAGTCGACTTCGCGATGGGCCACGACCTCACGATCCCGCCTGCCGGCAAGATCATGCGCGAGC
>JALYSJ010000092.1 GCA_030854855.1 Candidatus Dormiibacterota bacterium | reverse complement strand
TGGGCAGCCTCGACGACGGCACCATGGTCGTGATCCAGAACGGGCGGCGACTTCTGAACCAGACCATCACCGCCGTCGTCACCTCCGTGATCCAGACGTCGGCGGGCCGGATGATCTTCGCTGAGGCGGCCGGAACCAACGGGCGGCGTCCAAACCCTCCGACCCCTCGCAAGCGCGAGGAGACGGACTGATTTGACAGTAGGAGCCATCGTCGCGGCCGCGGGCTCGGGCTCGCGGCTGGGCAAAGGCAGCAAAGCACTCGTTCAGCTCAACGGGCGAACCACCCTCGCCCGCGTGCTCGAGCTGTTCCTCGCGCTGGACGAGGTTGACAGGATCGTGGTCGTGGGCCCGCCGAGCCGGCTCGAGTACGCGGAGCGCGAGGTGCAGTCGCTCAAGCCGCGAAAGCCGGTGATCGTCAAAGCGGGTGGCGAGAGCCGGCAGGAGTCGGTCAGGGTCGGCCTGGGCGCGCTCGGAGAAGTCGACTTCGTTCTCGTCCACGACGCGGCACGTCCGCTGGCTACCGCCACGCTCGTGCGCAGGGTCCTCGCCGCCGCGATGGAATCCGGCGCCGCCTTTCCCGCCATCTCTCCGCGCGATGCCGTGAAACGGGTGGAGGGCAACCGCCTGGTCGAGAGCCTGGACCGCTCGCGCATCGTCCTCGCGCAGACGCCGCAGGCCTTTGCCTACGAGCTGCTGGCGCGAGCTCATCGCGAAGCCGCCGACGCAGGCCTTGTAGGTGACGACGACGCGCAGCTCGTCGCGGCGACGGGTCACGCCGTCACGATGGTGGAAGGCGAGCCGGCAAACATCAAGCTCACGACGCCTGAGGACCTTGGGGTTGTCGAGGCCCTGATCAGAGAACACGAAGCAGCTGCCGGATGAGGGTAGGTATCGGGTACGACGTCCACCCGCTGAAGCGCGGCCGTGAGCTGATCCTGGGTGGCGTGCGCATCGATCATGGCGCCGGGCTCGACGGTCATTCCGACGCCGATGTGCTGACGCACGCCGTCATCGACGCGCTGCTCGGAGCTGCTGCTCTTGGCGACATCGGCAAGCTGTTTCCGGCCGACGATCCCAAGTTCAAGGACATCTCGAGCCTTGACCTGCTCTCGACCACGGCCGAGGCGGTGCGCGCGGCGGGCTACCGAGTCGTCAACATCGACAGCACCTTGATCGCCGAAGCACCGCGGCTGCAGCCGCACCTGCTCGAGATGAAGGCCACGCTTGCCAGATGTCTGACGCTTGATGCCGGACGCGTCAGCGTCAAGGCAACGTCTCCGGAAGGGCTTGGCGCATTGGGCCAGAAAGCCGGTATCGCGGCGCAGGCCATCGCCCTGGTCGAGGAAACGTGACGCTCAGACTCCACAACACGCTGACCGGCACGAAGGACATGTTCGAGCCTCTGACGTCGGGCCAGGTGCGCATGTACACGTGCGGGCCGACTGTCTGGAACTTCGCCCACGTCGGCAACCTGCGCGCCTTCCTTTTCTATGACCTGGTTCGCCGGCATCTGCAGGTGAGCGGCTATCGCATGACGCATGTGATGAATCTCACCGACATCGACGACAGGATCCTCGACCAGGCAATGCATGCACGGAGCACGATCGGCGAATACGTCGAGCCGTACGTCGCCGCGTTCTTCGAGGACATGTCTGCGCTTCGCGCTCAGCCCGCAGAGCATTTTCCGCGCGCCACCGAGCACATCCCAGAGATGGTGGAGATGATCGGCAAGCTGATTGAGGAGGAGCACGCTTACGTCGCCGACGGGGATGTGTACTTCCGGATCGCGAGCTTCCCTTCGTACGGCGAGCTGTCGCACCTCGATCGCGCGGGTCTCAAGGCCGGCGCGCGGGTGGCGACCGACAAATACGACAAGGAGTCTGTCAGTGACTTTGCTCTGTGGAAGAAGGAGCAACCAGGAGACGAGAAGCTGGGGGCGGCCTGGGACGCGCCGTTCGGACGCGGACGGCCCGGCTGGCACATTGAATGCTCGGCGATGAGTAAGCGGTACCTCGGCGAGACGCTCGACATCCATGCCGGCGGCGTGGACCTCATGTTCCCGCACCACGAGAACGAGATTGCGCAGTCGGAGGCGGCCAACCACAAGCAGTTCGCCAGTGTCTGGCTGCACTCGGAGCACCTCACCGACGCAACCGGCGAGAAGATGTCGAAGAGTGCGGGTGGCTTCACCACACTTCGCGATCTCGTCGATGCGGGTCACGACCCGATGGCGGTCCGATTCTTCCTGACCGCCAACGCCCATTACCGCGCGCGGATTCGATTGAGCACCGAGGCGCTGCGTGCGGCGGCCGAGCAGGTGCGGCGCCTGCGCGAGTTTGCCGATCGGGTCCAGCGCTTCGCGCCCGCCTCGAAAGAGGACGAAGGGCTGCTGTCGCGGATCGCGGAAGTGCGTGCCGCGTATCGAGAAGCGCTGGATGACGACCTCAACCTGCCGCAGGGCATCGGCCTGGTGTTCGAGCTGGTGCGCGAGGCCAACTCCGCGCTGGATGCCGAGCGGGTCGGGCCTCGCGGCCGGCAGGAGCTGCTTCACCTCATCGATGACTTCGACGCTCACCTCGACGTCGTGCGCGCCGATGAGCCGGGGCTCGCCGAAGAGGTCGAGCGCCTGATCGACGAGCGCGAGACAGTGCGCAAGAGCCGCGACTTCGCCCGCTCCGATCAGATTCGGGATGAGCTCCGCCAGAAGGGCATCGCGCTCGAAGACTCCAAGGATGGTGTGCGATGGCGCCGCGTCCGGTAAGACCTCCTAGCCCAGTAAGCCGGCCGAGCCCGCGCGCCAATCGCTCTGCCCCAGCGCGAGGTCGGGAATCCCCGCGCGCCGCCGCGCCAGGTCTGATCCACGGCCGCAACGCGGTGCTGGAAGCGGCTCGCGCGGGGCGGGTCGTCAAGGTGTATCAGGCCACCGGCCTCGGCCACGATCCTCGCCTCGACGAGCTGGCGCGCCTGGTCAGGATCGAGGTCGTCCCGCCGGAGCGGCTCGATGTGCTGGCCCCAGGCGTGCATCAGGGCGTCGCCGCGGAGCTCCAGCCCCGGCGCGAGTGGCCGCTGAAGGAGCTGCTCGCCATCAATCCGACGTTGCTGGTGGCGCTCGATTCCATCATGGATCCGCAGAACCTGGGGGCCATCCTGCGCAGCGCCGAGGTCGCGGGCAGCGAAGGCGCGATCATCCCCGAGCACCGAAGCGCGCCGCTCTCGCCGGCCGCGGTCAAGGCGAGCTCTGGCGCGAGCGAGCTGCTGCGCATCTCGCTGGTGTCGGGGTTGCCGTCGGCGATCACCGAGGTGAAGCGTTCGGGCATCTGGTGCGTGGCGCTCGATCCGCGCGGCGAGATTTCGCCATGGGAGTTCGACTTCACGCAGCGCGTGTGCGTGGTCATCGGCAGTGAGGGGGAAGGCGTACACCGGCTGGTCAAAGAGAGGTGTGATGCGCGGGT
>JALYSJ010000067.1 GCA_030854855.1 Candidatus Dormiibacterota bacterium | reverse complement strand
TTCCCGCAACTGTAGCCCTCGCATACTCTCGTGGCGGCGAGGAGCATGGAGGCCAGGTGTACTCCGCCCTCGGCCTCGTAGCCTCGATAGGAATCTTTGCTGGATCCATTGCAGTCTCAAGATTCAGCTCGATTGGCACGATGCGCATCGTTGGTGCGGGACTGTTACTCACTGGCATCTTCTCGTTCGCTATCGCGGTGAGCCCATCGTTGGTATTGATCGGAGCGGCCCTCCTCATCGCCTCGATTGGCAATCCCATCTACCTAGTTGCCAATCAGACTGCCATCGTGGAAGCCGCAGATGCGTCAAACCGCGGCAGCGTGATGGCCACGCGGTACGGCTTGGTGCAAACCGCCAGCATCATAGGAGCGGCTGCCGGCGGCCTGATCACGCAGCAGTACGGCCCGTTAGCCGCCTACGCGGCCCTCGGCGTTGGCCTGGTCCTCCTGGCTATGTACGCGATCGCGGCGGGCCGCAGCACGACGAATCCCCTCCACGGCGCTGCCTATGAGGACCGAGTTGCAGCTGAAGCGAATCGAGAGCGTGCCGATCCCTCGGATCGAGAACGTGCCGAGGCCGCCTTGCGCCCGGCCGGCGCCGGTTCCCAGGCTAAGACCTAAGCCTGGCTCCCGGTTTGGGTCACCTCGTCATACTGCCCTGATTGCGTAACGCGCGATCGAGCCCGCAGGGATCTCCCCACGAGAGCGAACCCGAGGAGCCGGTCCCCGTGGCCGCGCTGGCGGTTTCGTCCTGGGCTCTTATGGAGCCAAAGCGCCGCCGGAGGTACCTTCAGATCGCTTTCGGCTCTGGCGCGCTCATCGTCGCGATTGTCGTCCTCTACCTGCTTCGGGACTTCCTTGGCGCCTTCGTCCTCGGCGCCGCCATCGCCTTTCTGATCCAGCCCGCGGTCACCCGCCTCCACGCGTTCGGAATCCCAAGGGTGCTGGCGATCGTGATCACCTTCCTGGTGATCATCGTCATCATCGGCGGCCTGGCCCTTCTGATCGTGCCGATGGGAGCCCGCGAAGTCAGCCAGCTGCAGCGCCAGATACCCAGCCTCGCCATTGCCGCTCAGGATCGGATCAACAGCCTCCAGGGATCGCCCATCAACATCCTCGGCGTAAACATCGACGTGAAGGGCACCACCGACACGATCAACGCCCACCTGAAGGACTACCTGCTGGGTCAGTTCGGAAACGCGGTCACGATCGGCTTGACTGCGCTCACCACCCTGCTCCAGATCGTGCTCATGTTCATCGTCGCCTTCTTGCTGGCGCTGGACGCAGCCAGCTTCAGGCGCATGCTGCGGCGATTGGTGCCGAGCGACTACAGAACTGACTTCGATCAGATCTGGCGCAAGGTGCGCAAGATGCTCTACGCCTATGTTCGTGGCCAGCTCATCATTGCCGGCCTCATCGGCATTCTGTCTGCCATCGCTTGCGTCGTCCTGGGACTTCCCGACCCGGTCGCCCTGGGATTGATCGCGGGAGTCACCGCCCTGATCCCTTACCTGGGCCCCTTTCTCGGCGCCATCCCCGCCGTCCTGGTTGGGCTGGCCTCCAGTCCTCTCAAGGCCCTTCTGGTCGCTGGCGTCTACTTCCTGATCTCGAACGTCATCCTCAACTTCGTCTATCCCAAGGTCATGGGTGACGCCGTGCGTTTACCCCCAGTCCTCGTCATCGTGGCGTTCATCGCCGGCTTCAGCTGGGCCGGGATCCTCGGCATGTTCGTCGCCGTCCCCATCGCGGCCACGCTGCGCATCCTGTTCGACCACATCTACCCTCGCCTCTACGAGAAGCAGGCTTGAAGGTCGCGATCTTCTCGGATATCCACGCCAACTGGCATGCGCTCGACGCGGTGCTGCGCGACTGTCCACCCGTGGATGAAACGATCTGTCTAGGCGATGTGGTGGGTTATGGCGGAGACCCGAAGCGGTGCATCGATGAAGTCATGAGCCGGGGCTGGCTGACACTGGTCGGCAACCACGACCGCGCCTGCACCGACCCCGAAATACTCGAGTGGTTCAACGACGACGCCGCCGCAGTGGTGCGCTGGACGATCGATGTGATCGGCGATGAACGGCTCGCGTGGCTGAAGGATTTGCCGGACAGCCACGTCAAACACGACGTGCTGCTCGTGCATGCAAGCCCGCGCGATCACATCTATGAATACGTGCTCGACACCGCGGTCGCGCGCGCCAACCTCGAGCTGATCGATGGTGGCGTTTGCTACCACGGGCACACCCACGTGCCAGGAATATTCGGAATGTCGGATGGGGCCGTCACGCATGAGTACAGGGTCGATACGTTTCGGCTGAAGGGCCCCGCCCTGGTCAACCCTGGAAGCGTTGGCCAGCCAAGAGACGGCAGTCCGACCGCGAGCTATGGACTCTGGGACACGGAGAAGGAGACGTTTGAGTTTCGCCGTGTCCGCTACGACATCAAGGGTGCCCAGCGGGCGATCAGGAAGGCCAAGCTTCCGGATCGCTTCGCACTCCGACTCGAAACCGGGCGATGAGCCTGGCTCTCACCCGGAGGTGGCGGCGCCTCGCCTACGCCGCAGCCGCCGGAGCAGGCGTCGGCTCATTTTTGTTCTGGGCCGCTTACTGGGTCAGCTTCCTCCGTGGCAACCTACAGGGCCCGGACTTCTTCTCGTTTTACTCAGCGGCCAGGCTCTACGTGCTCAGGGGCGGTTCTGCGGTTTACAACCTGGGCCTCCAAAAGCAGTTCGAGCTGCAGGTCACAGGAGCGGCTCCAGACCGGTTCGTCGTGCTGCCGTACTTCCACCCGCCTTACTACACGATGCTCATCGCGCCGCTGGGCTTTCTGAGCTACCCCGAGGCCTACTACGCGATGGCCGCGTTCAACCTCCTGCTCGCCATCGCCCTGGTGGTCCTGCTGGTGCGGAGCAGCGACAGCATCCACGGCCCTGCCGCCATGGTGGCCGCGATCATGATCGCCGGCTTCTTTCCGCTCTTCGTCACCGTCCTGCAAGGCCAGTCCGACCTCGTCGTCTTGGTGCCGCTGGCAGCTGCTTACGTGGCCTGGTCTCGCGGCCGTCACGGCTGGGCCGGCATCTTCAGCGCGCTCGCACTCGCCAAGCCGCAACTACTTTTGCTCATACCAGTGCTGTTCCTTGCCCGCCGGGCATGGCGCGCACTCGCAGGCTTCGCTGGGACGGTTGCGGCGCTCGGGCTGATCTCTGTAATCGGATTCGGCCTCAACGCTGTCGTGAGCTACCTCGGCGCGGTCGGCGCCTGGGCGATCGGCGGCAGGCTGCCGGCGAGCGGCGAGCTGGTCTACACCGACACCGCGTTCTATTCGCTCCGCAACGTGCTCGAAGCCGTGACAGGCGGCGGGAAGGTGGTGGCGCTGGTGATCCTCGTCCTCTTGCTCGCATTCGTGGCCCTTTCGCTCAGCTGGCGTCCGGACAAGCCGCGGCTGGATTTCGCCCTCGCCGTCGCCGCTTCAATCGTGCTGAGCCCGCACCAGAACCTGCACGACTTGAGCCTTCTGATCATTCCCGGCTTTGCGCTGGCCGATCTGGCTCGGACAGGCGAGCTCCGATGGCCCCAGGCCGCAGCCGCCGTCCTCAGCGTCGCCTACTTGGCGATCAACTTGACGTTTGTCACGAATCTCTGGTCGGCCGCATTTGGAGCGCTGCTCCTGGCCGTTTACCTCGCCGTCGAGCGCATGACCGTGCGGCCGGATCCGATCCCGCTTGGAGAGCTCACTTGGAGCGGCCCTCGCCCTCGCCGAGTCATCGTCTTGCCCGCCTACCGGGCGGCGAAGACACTGGTGGAGGTGGTCGGCGACATACCGCCCGGCCACGCTGACCGGATCCTGCTCGTGGACGACGCGAGCGCTGATTCAACTGTCAGCGTCGCCACGGCGCTCAGGCTCGACGTGATTCGCCACAAGCGCAATCTTGGATACGGCGGGAACCAGAAGACCTGTTACCGCCAGGCGTTGAAGATGGGCGCGGACGTCGTGGTCATGCTGCACCCCGACGGCCAGTACGACCCCGCGATCATCCCGATCCTCTGCAAAGTCATCGAGGACGGTGAGGCCGACATCGTGCTCGGCTCGCGGTGGCTTGGTCTCGACCCTGCGAAGGCGGGCATGCCGTGGTGGAAGCGCATAGGCAATCGGTTCCTCACTTCTGCCGAGAACCGCGTCCTCGGCCTGAACCTCTCCGAGTACCACACTGGATATCGCGCCTACTCCCGGCGCTTCCTCGAAGCGATTCCTTTTCTCGACAACAGCAACGACTTCGTCTTCGACACCCAGGTGTTGATCCAGGCAGCGGCTTTTGGTTTCCGGATCGGCGAAGTCCCGGCGATCGGCAAATACCACGAGGACGCAAGCTCGATCAGCTTCGAGACCTCAACTGTCTACGGACTAAAGACGCTCGGGGCTCTCGCAAGGTACGTCAGCCATCGCGCCGGGTTCAGGTGCGCGTGGTTGACGCCGGTCTCAGATGCCGATAAACAGGCGCTTGCGGTAGGCCAGGTAGCCCACGACAGCTAGGTTCAGCAGCAGGGCGCCGACCTTGAACAGCGTCACGTGGCGGACAACCTCATAGGCCTCGTACGGTATGAGCACGCCCGTGGCGATCACCGTGAGGTACTCCGCCCACCTGCGCCGCATCGCCAAACCCACGCCCTCCGTGCCTTCCAGCAGCGCATACACGATCGCCCCGATGGCGAGCAGCGTCACGTGGTTGAACGAGACGATTCCGAGCAGCAGCCGCAGCAGGATCTGGATGATCAAGCTGTTCCCGGCCTCGAGGTTCAGCTCGTCCTTGGCGGATTGTGCCCAGGTCGCGAGCAGGCCTTTTTCACCGGCCACCATCAGCCCGACCGCAAGAGCGATGAGCACAATCGCCTTGATGATTCGTTCGACGATGATGACCTTGATAAAGGCGTCATGCTCGCCGCCGATCGTTCCCAGCTCGACCCACAGGCGTCTGAGGTAGTGCGGCCGCCCTGGCTTTGCCTCAGCCCGCGCTTTCGCGATTCTCCCTTAACAGCATGACCCTGCAGGTCGCGTTCTTCAGCACGTAGGGCACCGTCTTGCCCATGTTGAATTCG
Source organism: Candidatus Dormiibacterota bacterium (assembly GCA_030854855.1). Lineage (GTDB taxonomy): Bacteria > Chloroflexota > Dormibacteria > Dormibacterales > Dormibacteraceae > Palsa-870. The sequence goes on along the minus strand of JALYSJ010000067.1, from coordinate 1,751 downwards.
CCGAACCTTCTCTTGTACGGCAGGCCCATCACGATGAGGTCAGCGCCCCACTCGACAGCTTCGTCCACGAGGGCCGGGCCGGTATCGCGGGCCTGCACCAGCTCGGTCTCGACCGACAGCTGAGACTGCGCGGCCAGCTGCTCGACTTCGTCCAGGATCTTCTCCCCCCGTTCGACCACCTCGTCCAGCACAGCGCCGAGCGGCAGCGACCGGTTCACTTCGATGATGTGGACCGCGTACAGCCTGCCGCCAGGCGAATCGGTCATTCGGCAGGCAAGCATCACCGTTTCGGCGTCGATTCCCTGCCCACTCACGGCAACCAGAACCTTCTTCGAGGTCGTCGCATGCGACTGGTCGGGCATCAGTGCTGGGGTCCGCGCCGGATCCGGCGGATCAGGACGTAAGCCGCCAATCCCAGGGCCAGGACGACCGTGGCTGCAGCAATACCCTGCGACCCGGGATCGAGTCCCCGGTGGCCGGCGAGGTATACCAGCACCCAGAGGCCGAGCCCCAGCGCCAACAAGCCCATGAACGTAAAGGGGAAGCGCACGCGGTCAAATCCTAACAAGCCACGGCGAGGGCGCCATCAGGGCGTCCCTATAATCAACGTTCCTTGAAGCTGTTGATCGTGGGGTGTGGACGGGTTGGATCGCAGCTCGCCGCCGACATGGACCGATCCGGCCATCGGGTGGTCATCATCGACCGGGATCCGAACCAGTTCTCACGCGCAGCCACGCGAGGCGTGCTGACGAGCGACTTCAAGGGCGACCAGGTGGTCGGGAACGGGACTGACGCGGACGTCCTCCGGCGAGCTGGGATTGAGGACGCCGACGGCTTCGTCGCCGTGACCGAAGGCGACAACCGCAACATCATGGCCGCTCAGGTCGCCAAGCACGTCTTCAAGGTCCCCCGAGTCGTTGCCCGGATCTACGACCCCGAGCGTGCGGAGGCTTACGAGAAGCTCGGCCTCCATACGCTCTGCCCGACCATCGAAGGTGCCAAGCACATCGAGAAAACCTTGCTCGAGACGCATTAGAGATGTACGTGATCGTCGTGGGCGGCGGAACTGTTGGTTACTACATGTCGCGCGATCTGCTCGAGCGTGGCCACGAGGTCACGCTCATCGAGAAAGATTCGCGGCGGGCCGACTGGCTGGAGACTCAGCTCGGAAGCATCGTGATGCGCGGCGACGGGTGCGAGGTGAAGTTTCTTTCCCAGACGGGCATCGAGCGCGCTGATGCAATCGTCGCGGTCACTGCCGACGACGAGGACAACCTCATCGCCCTGCAGATGGCAAAGCGTCACTTCAAAGTGAAGAAGACCATCGCGCGAGTCAACAATCCGTCCAACGTCGAGATCTTCAAAATGCTGGGCGTCGACGACGCCGTATCGGCAACTGATGTTTTGCTCGGAGCGTTGGAACCGCCGATCACGAAGTAGCTAGACAAAGCATTCAGTAGGCAGTACCTTTACTCGCTTGGCGAGAAAAAAGGACCGCTCACATCGAGCGGCCCTTTGATCAAAGCCTGGTTATGAAGACTTGCCGATCCTGTAGATCTTGGTGCCGCAAACCGGACATGTGCCCACAGTTGCTGGCTTGCCGTTCTTCATGGTGATCGGCTGCGGGTCTTTCATCTCGACTTTCTTCTTGTCTTTCAAACAGTAGCCTTCCATCATTCACCTTCAAATAACCGAGTCTGAAAAAAGTTTAGGACCACTCTCGCGGTCCCTTGTCGTCCGTTATGAAGCCT
>JALYSJ010000052.1 GCA_030854855.1 Candidatus Dormiibacterota bacterium | reverse complement strand
GAGCGCGGCAACGGCCACGTCAAGCTGATCGCCGAGAACCCGGCCTACGAGCCGATCGTGACCACCAACATCAGCCTGGTCGGAGTGGTTCGCGGCGTGATCCGGATGTTCCGCTAGCGCTGAACTCCTGAAACCGCCCGGCAGCGTGGCGCGGGGCCCAGCCCCAAGCCATGGTTCCGCCTTCGACGTATTCCGTGCGCTCCACCCCACCGACCTTGCGTAGCGCGGCGAGCACGCCCTCGCTCCCATAAGGGACGAGGATCTCGAGACTGACGGTGTCGCTGCGACTCGCCTGGTCCATGGCCGCGAGGAGCTCCGGGAAGCCGGTCTGATTGGTCGCCGAGATCGAAACGGCGCCCGGGTAGCGGCTCGTCAGCGTGCTGATCGCGCGGCGACGGGATGCCGGGCCCAGTAAGTCGACCTTGTTCAGAGCCACGACCCTGGGCTTGTCGGCGGCGTCGAGCTCGCCCAGGATTTGATCCACCGTTTCCGCCTGCTCGGCGACCGAGGGCGAGCTCACGTCGAGCACCTGGACGATCAGGTCGGCCTCGGTGACCTCCTCCAGCGTCGCCCTGAACGCTGCGACAAGGTCGGTCGGCAGCTTCTGGATGAACCCGACGGTGTCGGTGACAAGCAATCCACGCCCCGCCGGCAGCGAGAGCTTGCGCGTCGTCGGATCGAGAGTCGCGAACAGCTTCTGCTCGGCGCGCACGCCCGCCCCTGTCAGCGCGTTCAGCAGCGTCGACTTGCCGGCATTGGTGTAGCCAACGATCGCGGCGGTCTCGAGGGCGGCGCGCCGCCGCCCCGTGCGCTGCTGATGGCGCTGGGTGCGCACCTGTTCGATCTCTCGCTCGAGGTCCCGTATCCGCTTGCGAATGCGCCGCCGCTCGACCTCGATCTGCTGCTCACCGAAACCACCGCGAGCGCCAATGCCGCCGCGTCGCCCACCGACCTGACGGTCGTACGCGTACGCGCCGATCAGGCGCGGCAAGAGGTGATGCAAACGCGCTGCCTCGACCTGAAGGCGCCCTTCATGCGTGCGCGCGTGCTGGGCGAAGATCTCGAGGATCACCTCGGTTCGATCCAACACCCGAGCCTTCAACTCGAGCTCGAGGTTTCGCTGCTGCCGAGGGCTGAGGTCCTCGTTGCACATGATCACGTCGAAGCCTCCTTCCTGCCTCATGGCCTTCAGCTCCTCGACCTTGCCCATGCCGATGAAGTGCCTCGCGTCCACCTGGCCGCGGCGCTGCACATCGGAACCCACGACTTCCGCGCCCGTGGTGCGTGCGAGCTCGGCCAGCTCGACCATCTGCTCGTTAACCAACTCCGCCGTCGTCCCTGGGAGCAAAACTCCGATGAGAAACGCGCGCTCCTGCGGGGTCTTGGTCGTGATCACTTAGGGGATTTCAGAGCTTAAGCTTCCTCATTCGCGACATCGCTTCCTCGAGACGCGCATCCGGCGCGGTGACCGATAGCCGGAAGTAACCCTCGCCGTGCTTGCCGAAGCCGACGCCTGGTGTGATGTTCACGCCGACCTCGTCGAGCACGTGACTCGCAAAACCAATCGAGTCATATCCGTGTGGAACAGGAGCCCATACATAGAAGGTGGCACGCGGTGGTTTGATGTTCCAGCCAAGCTCGTTGAGCGTGCTCGCGACCAACTGGTGGCGCCTCGCATATACCTCGTTGGCTGCGCGCGTTTCCTGCTCTCCCCCATTCAAAGCCTCGATCGCCGCCCACTGAACTGCCTGGAAGATGCCCGAGTCGATGTTGGTCTTCAGCTGGCCGATGAGTCCGACAAGGTCAGCACGGCCGCATACCCAACCGATGCGCCAGCCAGTCATGTTGAAAGTCTTCGAAAGCGAGTGAAACTCGAGGCCGATCTCCTTCGCACCGGGGATCTCGAACAAGGTCAGCGGTCTGTAGCCGTCGAAGGCGATCTCGGAGTAAGGCGCGTCGTGACAAAGGACGATGTCGTAGCGGCGGCAGAATGCGACAGCCCGTTCGAGAAACTCGCGATCGGCGACCGCGGCGGTCGGGTTGTTCGGGTAGTTCAGCCACATGAGCCTCGCGCGCTGCGCGACGTCATCGGGGATGGCGTCGAGGTCGGGCAGCCAGTGATTGGCCGCCGTGAGCGGCATGATGTAAGGGTCCGCTCCCGCCATCAACGCTCCCGTCACATAAACGGTGTAGCCGGGATCGGGTGCGAGCACCACGTCGCCCGGATCGACCAGAGCGAGCGGCACGTGAGCGATGCCGTCCTTGGAACCGAGCGTGGGCAGAATCTCGGTCTCGGGATCGAGTGACACGCCAGAACGCTCGCTGTACCAGCCTGCGATCGCCTGTCGCAGCTCGGCGAGGCCGAAGTACGACGGGTAGCGGTGGTTGGCAGGATCGGCCGCCGCCTCCTGCAGGACGCTGACGATGCGCTTTGGTGTCGGCAGGTCAGGATCGCCGATGCCCAGCGAGATCACGTCGACACCCGCCTTCTTCTTCTCCTGGACCTTGCGATCGATCTCGGCAAACAGATATGGCGGAATCTTTCCAAGGCGGCTGGCGCCCGGGTGAACCGTCTTACTCATGTCGTGAACTCACGTAGTTGAGGATAGCGGGCAAGGGATCGGGCTCGATCTCGAACCATCTGACGCGAAGGTCGCGCCGCCACCACCGCAGCTGCCGCCGCGCATACCTGCGATTGGAGCGCCCCATCTCGCGCGGGAGCCCCTCAATCGTCAGTTCGCCGCGAATGAAGGCGAGGGCTTCGGCGTATCCGATCCCCGTCAGGACTGCCGCGCTTTCAGGCACGCCGTCATCGAGCGCCGCCTGCGTCTCCGCGATTAGCCCGCGTTCCACCTGTTGCCGGCTGCGCTCATCCAGCCTGCTGTCGATCACTTCGAGCGGCGCGGTCAAGCCGATGCGCAGAGGTTCCCATGGCGGCGGAGTCCGCGTTCGCAGGCGGCGCAGCGGTGCGCCAGCCGCGTGCAGCACTTCGATGGCGCGAATCATGCGCACCGGGTTCTGGAGGTCCACACCAGGATCGCCATCCAGCGCTAGAAGGCGCTCGCGAAGATCCGATGCGTCAAGGCTTTCCAGCTCAGCTCGAAGCTCGGGATTCGGCGGGACTCCCGTGAGGCTGAATCCATCGCAAAGCGCATCGACGTAGAGCATAGTTCCGCCCTCGACGATTGGCACACGACCACGCGCCCCGATATCGGTAATTGCCGCCCGGGCGCCCTGCACGTATCGTGCCGCATCGAAGCCTGCCCTGGGATCAACGAAATCGACCATGTGGTACCGGACGCGTTGCCTTGCCTCCGGACTTGGTTTGTTGGTCGCGATGTCCAGGCGCTCATAGATTTGTTTCGAGTCGGCCACCACCACCTCACCGCCGAGCTCGAGCGCAAGCCGAAACGCGAGCTGAGACTTGCCGATGCCGGTCGGACCGACGATGACGGGAACCCGCAAGCTTCAGTAGTTGCGGCGGAAGTGGCGGGTAAGCTCCTGCCACTCGACCAGGAGTCGGGTCGGCCGCCCGTGAGGACAGGTGATCGAGTCCTCGGTCGCTTCGAGGTCGGCGAGCAGGCGTCGCTGCTCCGCTACGTCAAGCACATCGCCAAAGCGGACCGCCGAGTGGCACGCGAGGGCGGCAGCGGCTTTCTCGAGCGCGCCGTCGCCACGGTTTTCAGCAAGCGCCGCCAGCGTCTCCTGCACAGCGGCGGTCGCGCGACCCGCGGGCATCTCGACCGGCACCGCGGTGATGCGCAGGCTTCTTGGGCCGAACTCTTCGTATTCCAGGCCGAGGCCGGCGAGCTCCGCTCGATGGTCGGCGGCGGCCGCGATCAAAGCGGGCTCGACGTCGACCGCCTGAGGGATCAGGAGCGGCTGGCTCATGCCTCGACCGGACCGGAGACGCTCCAGAAGCCGGTTGTAGAGCACGCGCTCGTGAGCGGCGTGCTGATCGACCAGCACGAGTCCGTGAGGCCCCTCGGCCACCAGGTAGCCCGGCCCCGCCTGGCCGATCGGGCGGAGTACCGCTGACTCGGCAGGGCGGACGGCGGCAGGCTCGGCTGTAGCAAAAGCGCTCGCCGCCTCGTGAAGAGTGAGCTGCGGCATGGTGCGCACTGCCGCTACCGACGGCATCGACTCCACGGGCCGGTAGCGGAACGGCTCGCTGCCATCGAGGGCGGCGCGGACGGCTCGCTGCAGAGCGGCGAATACGGTGCCCTCGTCTCGGAACCGGACTTCCTTTTTTGCTGGATGCACGTTGACGTCGACCAGCTCGGGGTCGATGCCGATATCGATGACCGCGACAGGATGCCGCCCGCGCTCCAGGCGGCCCTGGTAGCACTCCTCCAGCGCATACAGGAGCGCCCTCGAGCTGATCGGGCGGCCGTTGACGGCCAGCACGATCCCGTCGCGGCTGCCGCGACTGAGGCGTGGCTGGCTGACCATGCCCGATGCAAGCGGCATGCCGACCATCTCCAGCACCTCGGCAGCGACGGGCGCTCCGAAGATCGCGGCGATCGCGCGCCGGCGGTCCCCGTCACCGGTGGTGCTGACCGCGACGCGCGCATCGATAGTGAGGTGGAAGCGCACATGTGGATGAAGGAGCGCGAACGCGCTCACGACATCTTTGATCGCGGCTATCTCAGTCGCATCGCTCTTCAAGAACTTCAACCGGGCCGGCACATTGGCGAAGAGGTCGCGCACCTCGATCGTCAGTCCCGGCAGCAGCGGGCCCGATCCCAGTTCGGTCGGTCCGCCGGCACGCATGCGAATCGTCGCGCCGCCGCTCGAACATTCGACATCCGCGACCGCGGCGATGCTCGCCAGGGCTTCGCCTCGGAAACCGAAGCTGACCACGGCGTCAAGGTCGGACAGCTTCGTGACTTTGCTGGTGGCGTGCCGCACGAATGCGAGCTGGAGCTCGCCCGCGGCAATGCCAGATCCGTCGTCGCTGACCCGGATGGAGGTCTTGCCGGCGCCACGCATGTCAACGTTGATGCGCCGTGCATCGCCATCCAATGCGTTCTCGACAAGCTCTTTCACGACCGAGGCCGGGCGTTCGATCACCTCGCCGGCCGCTATCGCGTTAGCGATCTCTGGAGCAAGCAGGCGGATCGAGGTGCTCACTGAGAAAGCCTTGATCGCAGCTCGTACAGCTTCTGCAGCGCCTCGAGCGGGCTCAGCGCGTCCGGCTCGATGCCTTCCAGCTCCTTCCGGAGGGGATCCGGAGCAAGCTCAATCGGAAGGCCGAGCTGCTGCTCCGGTGGCTCGAGCGGTCGCTGGCGCTCCAGCTCGCCCAGCACCTGGCGCGCGCGCGCGATCACTCCTGAGGGAAGCCCCGCGAGGGCGGCAACGTGAATTCCGTACGACCGGTCCGCGCCGCCGGGAACGACGCGATGCAGGAAGCGGACAGTCTCACCATCCTCGAGAACCTCGACGCGTTGGTTGGTCACGCGGGGGAGCCTCTCGGCAAGGGCGGTCAGCTCGTGGTAGTGCGTCGCGAACAGAGTGCGGCAGCCGAGCTTCGGTGAGTCGTGCAGATGCTCGACAACCGCTTGGGCGATCGACACGCCGTCGTACGTCGAGGTCCCCCTCCCCACCTCGTCCAAAATGACGAGAGAGGATCGCGTCGCGTGGTTGAGGATGTTGGCCGTCTCCGTCATCTCCACCATGAAGGTCGACATCCCAGCGGTGATGTCGTCATGGGCGCCGACTCGCGTGAAGATGCGGTCCGCCAATCCAATGACAGCTCTCTCCGCGGGAACAAAGCTTCCGCACTGCGCGAGAAGAACGATCACCGCGGCCTGGCGAAGGTAGGTCGACTTGCCGGCCATGTTGGGGCCGGTGAGGATGACGATCTGTTCCGAGTCCGGGTCGAGCTCCAGGTCATTGGCGACAAAGACTCCCGCGGGGAGGCCGCGCTCCACGAGAGGGTGGCGGCCGCCTTTGATGCTGAGCTGCACGCCGGCGTTGACTTCGGGTCTCCGCCACTGATGCTCCTGTGCCGTCACTGCCAGGCTCAGCAGCGCGTCGATCATCCCGATCGCATGCGCACTCGTGCGAAGAATCGAGGCCGATTCGGCGACTGCGCCGCCAAGATCGCGCAGGACCTCGAGCTCGCGCTCCGCGATCCGCTCACGCGCCGTGAGCACTATCGCTTCCCTCTCCTTCAGCTCGGGAGTGAGATAGCGTTCCGCGCCGGTCAGCGTCTGCTTCCGAATGTAATCGCCCGGCACGGCGATGGCGTTCGCGTTGCTGATCTCGATGTAGTAGCCGAACACTTTGTTGAACCCGACCTTGAGCGCGCGGATGCCGGT
>JALYSJ010000195.1 GCA_030854855.1 Candidatus Dormiibacterota bacterium | reverse complement strand
CAATCGCGGGATTGAGGGCGGCTGGGGGATAATCGGCCCGGCTTGAGCAAAGTCGCTGTCATCGGAGCCGGGTATGTGGGCCTCACCACCGCAGCCTGCCTCGCCGACCTTGGCAACGAGGTCATGGTCGTGGACATCAATCGCGAGAAGATCGCGCAGCTCAAGGCCCACCGGGTCCCCTTCTACGAACCCGGGCTGAGCGAGCTCGTGGAGCGCAACGCCAAGGCGGGCCGCCTCAAATTCACCACCGCGTACGAGGACGCCGTCCCCGGCGCCGAGTACGCCATCATCGCCGTGAGCACGCCGGAGGGCGAGGGCGGCGAAGCCGACCTCTCCTATGTCGAGGCGGCGGCGACCTCGATCGCGGAGTGTATGGACGGGCCGCTGGTGGTCGTCAACAAGTCCACCGTGCCGCCCCTGACGGGCGACATGGTTTCCGACGTCCTCCGTAAACCGAACCGCGGTCACACCGCCTCCGTGGTTTCGAACCCAGAGTTCCTCCGCGAGGGCTCCGCGATCCAGGACTTCATGCACCCCGACCGCGTCGTTATCGGCAGCCACGACCGCGACGCCGCGGAAAAGGTGGCGCGTCTATACGAGCCGCTCGATGCGCCGATCCTGATCACCCCCAACATCTACACGGCCGAGATGGTGAAGTACGCGTCCAATGCATTCCTCGCCGCGCGCATCTCCTTCATCAACGAGATCGCGCGAATCTGCGAGCGCGTGAACGCCGACGCGAAGCTCGTCGCCGAAGGCATGGGCATGGACAAGCGCATCGGACCGAGCTTTCTCGACGCGGGCATCGGATACGGCGGCTCCTGCTTTCCCAAGGACGTCAAGGCCCTCGCGGCCCTGGCGGAGCGCTTCGACTATCACCCGGAGCTGCTGCGGGCGGTCATGGACATCAACCGCGACCAGCGCATGCTTGTCGTCGACAAGCTCCGCGAGTGCCTTGACGAGCTGCCAGGCAGCGTGGTTGGCATGCTCGGCCTCGCGTTCAAGCCGAACACCGACGATCTTCGCGAGGCGCCGAGCCTGGACATCGCCAAGGTGCTGCTCGCCGCGGGCGTGATGGTTCGGGCCTACGACCCGGCGGCGATGGAGGGCGCCCGCAAGCTGCTCCCGGATATCGAGTACATGAACGACGCTTACGGGGTCGCAGCGGGAGCGGACGCCCTCGTCGTCGTCACCGAGTGGAACGAGTTCCGGCTTCTCGATTTGAGCCGCATCAAGAAGTCGATGAAAAAAGCAGTGGTCATCGACGGCCGCAACATCTACGACCCGCCCCTCATGCGCGGTCTCGGCTTCACCTATCGAGGAATTGGCCGCGAATAAGCAGGACAGTCACAAGCCGCGAGCTGTCGTTTCGGGCGGGGCCGGATTCATCGGCTCTCACCTGAGCGAGGCGCTCCTCAATCACGGCATGCGCGTGCTGGCGATCGACAACTTCATCACGGGTTCGCGCGAAAACCTGCGTACGCTCGAGGGCCACCCTGACTTTGAGTTCCGTCAGGCGGATGTGAACCAGGGCATCTTTCTCGGCGGCGACGTGCGCTACGTCTTGCACTTCGCCTCACCCGCGTCGCCTCCGCAGTACGACGCCAACCCGATCCACACGCTGAAGGTGGGCACTCTCGGCACGATGAACATGCTCGGCCTGGCGCGCGCCAAAGTCGCAACGTTCCTGCTCGCCTCGACCTCCGAAATCTACGGCGATCCGCTCGTCCATCCGCAGCCTGAATCCTATTGGGGCAACGTGAACACGATCGGGCCGCGCGGCTGCTACGACGAGGCCAAACGCGCCGCCGAAGCATTCGCGATGGCCTACCACCGCGCCCACGAGGTGGACACCAGGATCATCCGCATCTTCAACACTCACGGGCCGCGCATGCAGGTGTCCGACGGTCGCGCGGTCCCCAACTTCATGGCCCAAGCCATCAGAGGCGAATCGCTCACCGTCTACGGCGACGGCTCGCAGACACGCAGCCTCTGCTACGTGTCCGACCTGGTGCGCGGCGTGCTCGCGGTGCTGGAGCGGGGGAACGAGATGCCCGTGAACCTCGGCAACCCTCACGAGGTGACCGTGCTGCAGCTGGCGGAAACCATCATCCGTCTGGCCGACTCGAAGAGCAAGATCGTGCACCGCGAGCTGCCTGTGGACGATCCGAAGCAGCGGCGCCCGGACATCACGCACGCGAAGAAGCTGCTCGGTTGGGAGCCGGAGGTACCCCTGGAAGACGGTTTGCGCCGGACCCTGGAATACTTCCGAACGGTGGTATGACCACACCGGAAGCGCTGAAGAAGCATGTCCGCGACGTTGCCGACTTCCCTCAGCCAGGCATCACCTTTCGCGACATCACCCCGCTGCTCGCTCGCAAAGAGCTTTTTCGCGAGGTCGTCGACCTGATGTCCAAGCGGTGGGTCCCGGTCCAGCCGGACCTGGTCGCGGCCATCGAGGCTCGCGGTTTTATTCCGGGCGCGGCGATCGCGGTGAAGCTCAACGCGGGCTTCGTCCCCATTCGCAAGATCGGCAAGCTGCCGTGGAAAACGATCAGCGACGCCTACCAGCTCGAGTACGGCAGCGCCGAGCTCCAGGTGCACTCGGACGCCGTCGAGCCCGGTCAGAAGGTCCTGATCGTCGATGATGTACTGGCGACGGGCGGCACAGCCGCCGCCGCGGTCCGGTTGATTCGCAAGCTCGGCGGCGAGGTCGTGGGGGTCCAGGTCCTCATCGAGCTCGAGGACTTGGGCGGGCGCAAGCGCCTTCCCGACGTCGAAGTCGTAAGTGAAATCAGATATTGAGGAGACGGCAGACTTGAAAGTCAGCACCAAAGGCAGCGACGTCAAAGACTTGAACCTTGCAACGCAGGGTCAGGACCTCATCGACTGGGCCGCGCGCGAGATGCCGGTCCTCACCCTGATCCGCGCGCGCTTCGTGAAGGAGCAGCCGCTCAAGGGTCTCAAGCTCGCGGCATGCCTCCACGTGACGAGCGAGACCGCCAACCTGATGCTCACCCTTAAGGCGGGCGGCGCCGATGTGGCGCTCTGCGCCTCCAACCCTCTTTCGACCAACGACGCGGTGGCCGCGGCGCTCAGCGCGCAGCACGGCATCAAGACCTACGCCATTCGCGGCGAGGACAACGACACCTATTACAGCCATATCGAAGCCGCCCTCGACCACCATCCGTCGATGACCATGGACGATGGGGCCGACCTGGTGTCAGTGATTCACAAGTCGCGCCAGGATCAGCTGGCGGACATCATCGGCGGCACCGAAGAAACCACCACCGGCGTGGTCAGGCTTCGCGCCATGGCCGAGCGGGGCGTCCTTCGATATCCGATCGTCGCCGTCAACGAAGCCGACACGAAGCACATGTTCGACAACCGCTACGGGACCGGCCAGTCGACCATCGACGGCATCATCCGGGCCACCAACGTGCTGCTGGCCGGCAAGACTTTCGTCATCGCCGGATACGGATGGGTCGGTCGCGGGCTTGCTTCGAGAGCGAAGGGTCATGGCGCCGATGTCGTGGTCACCGAGGTCAACTCGGTGAAAGCACTCGAGGCGGCCATGGACGGTTTCCGCGTGATGAAGATGGACGAGGCCTCGAAGGACGGTGACATCTTCGTCACGGTCACGGGCGACGTCAACGTGCTCGACCGCCAGCACTTCGAGGCGATGAAGGACGGAGCGATCCTCGCGAACTCTGGCCACTTCAATTCGGAGATCAACCTGAAGGCGCTGGACCAGCTCGCGACCGGCGTGCGCCAGGTCAGGCCTTCGGTGCAGGAGTACAAGATGGGAGACGGCCGCCGGCTGCACGTGCTGGCCGAGGGGCGGCTCATCAACCTCGCTGCCGCAGAGGGTCACCCCGCGGCAGTCATGGACATGAGCTTCGCCAACCAGGCCCTTTGCGCCGAGTACATGGCGAAGAACTACAAGTCGCTGGAGCCCAAGGTTTACGACGTGCCGGCGGACATCGACGCCGAGGTGGCGCGGCTCAAGCTCAAGGCGATGCACATCGAGATCGACACCCTGACCGCTGAGCAGCAGCACTACCTCACTTCCTGGGAAGAAGGGACTTAGAGCCGGAATGTTTGGGCCCGCTCGGCGCACCTGGGTGCTGGGCGGAGGCGGCGCCCGCGGGGCCGCCCAGGTTGGGGTCCTGCAGGCGCTGTTCGAGTCCGGGGTCGAAGCTCCGGTCGCGGTGGTCGGCACGAGCGTGGGCGCGCTGAACGGCAGTGCGATCGCCGCTTATCCGTCGCTTGCGGGCACGATGATGCTGCGCGAGGTATGGATGTCGAGGCAGGCGGTCGAGGTGTTCCGAGCACATCCGCTCGGCATGATCCTGTCTGGCCTCAAGCGGGACCAGATCAGCGTGATGCCGCAGCAGAACATCCGGCGCTTGATCGAACGCGCGCAGGCGCTGACCGGGGTCACGACATTTGAGGAGCTGCGGGTTCCGCTGACCGTGGTGGCCACAGACCTGAACGCGGGCAAGCCCGCCGTGTTTCGCTCAGGTGATCTGACTCCTGCGCTCCTTGCGTCCACCGCCATCCCCGGGCTCTTTCCTTCGGTGCGGATCGGCGAGCGCGAGCACCTCGACGGCGGAGTCGTCGACAACACACCGCTCAACATCGCCGTCGACGAGGGTGCGAAACAGATCCTCGCCATCAGCCTCATGGGCGGGGCCGATCAAGACGTGATGCCGACCAGCTTGCCCGAGCTCATCGCGCGAACCCTCCAGCTGTCGCTGCACCACCAGATGCTCGCCGACTACGAGCAGCTCAGAGACCGGGCTCGGATAGTTGTTCTCTGTCCCGTCACCTCCCCGACAGCTACATGGCAGATGAAGCGTGAACACTTAGACGCCGTGATGGAAGCTTCCCGTGTGGCGACCGCGGCCCTGCTCTCCAAGCGCGGTTCCAAGCTCTTTAGGCACTCGGGAATCCACTACCTGCAACTCAGCTAGCATCTTCGTCAGTCCCAGAGGTATGAACCTGGCGCTTGGGGGCACGCCCGAACGGTGGCGCGCTCTTGCCGGCGCGGGAGATTCAGTGGAGGACCACGCAATGTCAGCTCAATCGGCATCGATGCTCTTCACTTCCGAGTCGGTCACCGAAGGCCATCCGGACAAGGTCGCCGACCAGATCTCAGACGCGATCCTCGACGCAATTCTGGCGAAGGATCCGCTCGCTCGGGTCGCCTGCGAGGCGATCGTCACGACTGGGCTCGTGATCGTGGTCGGCGAGATCACCACGGACTGCTACGTCGACATCCCGCGCATCATCCGGCAGACCGTGCGTGATGTCGGCTACACCCGGGCCAAGTTCGGCTTCGACGCGGAGACGTGCGGCGTGATGACCAGCATCGACGAGCAATCCCCCGACATCGCGAAGGGTGTCGACGTCGGCGGCGCCGGCGACTCGGGAATGATGTTCGGATTTGCATGCGATGAGACACCCGAGCTCATGCCGCTGCCGATCACCCTTGCTCACCGTCTCGCCCGGCGGCTGGCGGAGGTGCGGCGCAACAAGACGCTCAACTACCTGCGGCCTGACGGCAAGGTCCAGGTCACGGTCCGTTATGACGATCGGGGCAAGCCGGTAGGCGTGGACAACGTGGTGCTCTCCACCCAGCACCACGAAGAGGTCAGCTCCGAGCAGCTGCGTGCCGACATCACCGAGCATGTGATCGACACCGTAATCCCGGCCGAGCTGCGAGCCGGCGGACTCCGCTCCTTCATCAACCCGACAGGCCGGTTCGTGGTCGGCGGCCCGGTGGCGGATGCGGGGTTGACCGGACGCAAGATCATGGTCGACACGTACGGCGGGTACGCGCGCCACGGCGGCGGCTGCTTCTCGGGCAAGGACCCGACAAAGGTCGACCGCGCCGGCGCCTACGGAGCGCGTTACGTGGCGAAGAACATCGTCGCCGCCGGACTGGCGTCGAAGTGCGAGGTGCAGGTCTCGTACGCGATCGGGGTCGTGAAGCCCGTCGCGATTCGCATCGACACCTTCGGCACCGGCAAGGTGCCCGACGCCACGATCTCGAGCACCGTGAGCAAGCTGTTCGACCTCAGCCCGCTCGGCATCATCAAAGAGTTGAATCTCCGGCGGCCGCTGTTCCGCCAGACAGCCGTCTACGGCCATTTCGGTCGCACCGACATCGACGCGCCGTGGGAGTCGACAGCGCGCGCCAAGGAGCTTGCCGAAGAGCTCGCCGCCCACGCTTGACGCGCATCTTCGCCGTCATACCCGCGGGAGGCATGGGCACGCGATTGTGGCCGCGTTCCCGCGGCTCAACCCCGAAGCACGTGCTGCCGCTCGGCGATCACGGCAGGCC
>JALYSJ010000178.1 GCA_030854855.1 Candidatus Dormiibacterota bacterium | reverse complement strand
CGCATGGTCGGCCAGTCTTGAGCGTCTCGACCGAAGCGACGATCGAGGCCTTCAACGACGCATTCAACCGCCACGACGTCGACGCCGTGATGGCGCTGATGACCCATGACTGCATCTTCGAGAACACGCTGCCGCCGCCCGACGGCGAACGCCATGTCGGGCAGGCCGCGGTCCGGCGGTTCTGGGAGAAGTTGCTCAGCGATTCCCCGCGAGCCAGGTTCGACACCGAGGAGATGGTGGTCGCGGGCGACCGCGCGGTTGTGCGCTGGCGATTCGATTGGGGCGGCGGGCACATCCGCGGGATCGACCTCTTCAGGGTGCGTGACGGGAAGGTGGCGGAAAAGCTCTCCTACGTGAAGGGCTGATCCCTCCGAGACTGTTAGGCGGCACGGATTGGTACGCTGGAAGCCCAAACCGGCGGGCGACCTGATGGCGGCGTGAACGGAGGAGGATGGACTTGAGAAAGCTCGCAGCTCTGGCGGTGCTGGTCGTGATGGCGGTGGCATGCGGCGGGAGCAGCACACCCGCCCCGGCGCAGTCTTCTTCTCCACCCGAGAAGGCCAGCCTGAAGGTTGGCGTCGGTGGGCAGAGCCAGATCATCTACATGCCGCTCACCCTCGCCGACCGGCTGGGCTATTTCAAAGACGAGGGCCTCACTGTCGAGATCACCGACCTCAAGGGCGGCGCTGATGCACTGAAGGCGGTGGTCAGCGGTTCGGTCGACTTCGTCTGCGGTTTCTACGAGCACACGATCCGCACGCAGACCCAGGGCAAGTTCATCGAGATGGTGGCGCTCTTCGACAACTACCCAGGGCTGGTCCTCCTCGTCAACAAGAAGCACCAGGATGCGAAGACGATCAAGGACCTGGCCAATTTCAAGATCGGCGTGACCTCGCTCGGTTCGTCGACCGATGAGATGGTCAGATACCTGTTCAAGCAGGCCGGACTCGATCCCGCCGCTGCGCAGACCGTCTCGGTCGGTTCCGGCGGACCTGCGATCACGGCTCTGAAGAACGACCAGGTGCAGGCCCTTGTGACCGTGGAACCCGGGGCTACAACTCTGGAGCAGTCGGGCGACGGCAAGGTGCTCTATGACACGCGTACGCAGCAGGGCACCAAGGACGTCTTCGGCGGTAGCTGGCCGGCCGGCGGCTTTTACCTTCTCAACGATTTCGCCAAGCAGAATCCGCGCACCGTCCAGGCGCTTGCAAGGGCTGCCGTGCGAACCCTGAAGTTCATCAGCAGCCACTCGGCCGATGAGATCGCCGCCAAACTACCGGCCCAGATCTTCTTCCCGGATGGCAACAAGGACTTCTTCGTCAAAGTCCTCAAGGCGAACCTCGGCATGTTCAGCCTCGACGGGAAGATGCCGGCCGACGGGCCCGACAACGTCTTCAAGACGGTGAAGATCGCCGATCCCAAGACGGACTGGTCGACCGTCGACCTGAAGAAGACCTACGACAACTCGTACGTCTCCAAGGTGAAGGTGTAGCCATCTCGCGGGTCCGATGACCGCAAGCTGGACGGACGATTGGCGGGCAACCAAACAGCAGTCGCGCTCGAAGACGTAGCCCTCAGGTACGGCGCCTTCACGGCTATAGAAGGCATCTCGTTAGATGTGCCGGGCGGCCAGTTCGTCTCGTTGGTCGGCCCCACCGGCTGCGGCAAGTCCTCGGTCCTGAACCTCGTCGCTGGCCTCATCGCACCCAGTGATGGCGGCGTGACGACCAACGGCATGCCGGTCACCGGCGTGAATCGCCAATGCGCCTACATGTTCCAGTCCGACGCCCTCCTGCCCTGGAAATCTGCTCTGGCCAATATCGCCCTCGGACCTGTCCTCCGTGGTACGAGCCGGCGCGAGGCCCGCTCGCTCGCCCAGGAGTGGCTCACCAGGGTCGGCCTGCGTGGATTCGAGGACCGCTTTCCGCATCAGCTCTCCGGCGGCCAGCGCAAGCGGGTGGCGATGGCGCAGGCGCTTATCAACCGGCTTCCGATCCTGCTCATGGACGAACCCTTCAGCGCGCTCGACGCACAGACGCGGGCGCTGATGGAGCAGGAGCTGCTCAGCCTTTGGCAGGAACAGCGGGCGACGGTCCTCTTCGTCACGCACGACCTCGAAGAGGCGATCGCGCTGTCCGATCGGGTGGTGTTGTTCACCGCCGGCCCGAAGGCAGCTCTGAAGGGTGATTACGCGGTCGACCTGGCACGACCACGAAACGTTGTCGAAGCCCGCTTCACGCCCGGCTTCAACGACATCTACGAGCGAGTGTGGAGCGATCTCCGATCCGAGGTGATGGCGAGCTATGACCGCCAGCGCTCCTAGCACCGAGGCGGCACGGCGCGCGCGCGCCCGCCGCCAGCGGTACCTGGTCTTACTGCTCCAGATCGTGATCCTGGTGGCGGTGATCGGGTTCTGGGAGTTTGGGAGCCGGCAGCACACCGACGAAGAGCACTTCCTGGTCGACCCCTTCATCTGGTCGCGTCCCACCAAGATCTACGCTCGGGTGAGCGAGTGGCTGAGGGACGGCATCATCGTCAACAACGTCTTCATCACTCTCTACGAGGCGCTGATGGGCTTCGTCCTCGGCACCGCAGGCGGGGTCTTCGCGGGATTCCTTCTGGGCAGGTCGGATTTCTGGGCCCGGGTTCTGAATCCGTACATCCAGGTCGTCAACGCGCTTCCACGCCTTGTGTTCACCCCGATCTTCTTTCTGATCTTCGGGCTGGACGCCAACTCAAAGATCGCGCTCGGCTTCTCGCTGGTTTTCTTCATCGTCTTCTTCAATGCCTTCCAGGGAGTTAGGGAAGTCGATCGCAACGTCTTCAACAACGCGCGGATGCTGGGCGCCGGTGAGAGGCAGATGGCGTGGCATGTGCTCCTGCCCTCGGCGCTGAGCTGGATCCTCACCAGCCTTCACACCTCGGTGGGCTTTGCGATGGTGGGGGCCGTCGTCGGCGAGTACCTCGGGTCCTCGCGTGGATTGGGGCATGTCATCGCCCAGTCGGAGGGCAATCTCGACGCCACCGGGGTTTGGGCCGGCCTGGCTGTGCTGAGCGTGGTGGTCGTGATCGTGGAGCTGTTGGTCACGCAGGCGGAAAGGCGGTTGATACGCTGGAAGCCCAAATCGGCGGGCGACCTGCT